>JALTEW010000345.1 GCA_027073795.1 bacterium
TGAAAAATAAGTTGCGCGCGTGTCATTACCAGATACTCATAACCTATTCGGTAATAATTCTTTTGTCTATTCTCACTGCACCCTCTCTATCCCTTGCCAAAAGGCACAGGCATCAAACTTCAAAAAAGCACAGGTCCTTTATCCCGTACAGAGGGTACGTAGTTATGGAACCCGTCACGGGCACTATCATCAAAGCTGGCCATCCCGATGTAAAGGTTGAACCAGCTTCTGTGTCAAAGCTTATGCTCGCCGCTGTCACCTTTGATTTCATCAAGCAGGGTAAAGCCAAACTTGATGAAATTGTGACGACATCCCGCAAGGCTTCCAAAATGGGGGGCAGCCAGGTCTACCTGAAAGAGGGAGAGCAATTCCCCCTTAATGAACTCCTCTATGCTATTATTGTTCAATCCGCCAATGACGCCTGTGTGGCCGTTGCGGAGCATTTGGCAGGAACCACGGATGCGTTTGTCGACTTAATGAATAAAAAGGCAAAGGCACTGGGAATGAAAAATAGCCACTTTGTCAGTGTCAGCGGTCTGTATGTCAAACCTGATGTACACGATGTAACTACCCCCCGGGACATGGCCATCCTTGCGCGCTACCTCATCCTCCATCATCCCGAAATCTTGAAATATACCTCCGTAAAAGTCAGAGGGTTCCGAAACAACACCTTCATTATGAGAAGCCATAACCACCTGCTTCTGCATTTCAACGGTATGGATGGCATGAAAACGGGGTATTATCATCGGGCAGGATTTAACTTGGTTGCCACCGCAAAACGTGGGAACCAGCGCTTTATTGTTAGCCTCTTTGGGGCTTCCAAGGCAAAGATACGGGACAAAAAAATCACCGAACTCATGGAATACGCCTTTAGAAACTACAGGCGGTTACGGTTAGCCGAAGCAGGCAAGGCACTTGAGACCATGAATATAAAGATGGGCTCCGATAAAACCGTCAAACTCCCTCTTAGGGCCGCTAAAACCATTGATATTGTGGTTGAAATTGGGAAGAAAATCACAAAAAAAGTAAGATACCTGAAAAATTCTCCTCCCTTCAAAGCAAATGAAGAGGTGGGTGAAGCCACTTTTTACATCGGCAACAAACCCGTCGGATCCACCACTCTCCTTGCAGGCAAGGATGTCAAAAAACCCAGATGGTCTATCTTTAAAATCTTTAAAAAGAGTTGAACAAACGGTTTTAAACCCGCAAAAACTCCCTAAAAAACCTGGAAGTTACGTTCTCATTCTAAAAAACTCACGCGTTCAGACTCTTACCGTAAGACGGTTAGGCCAGATTACCTTTCATGCAGGATTTTATGCCTATGTCGGTTCCGCCATGGGTGGCCTTTCAAAAAGGACCTCACGATACTTCAAACCCATCCAGAAACCTCACTGGCATATTGATGTGCTCATCCCAGTATTCAAAATATCATCTCTCTATCTTTTCCCGTCGGATACAAGACAGGAATGTCAGACTGCACGGTTGCTCTTACAAGCGCCAGGCGCCACCCCAATCATGGGGTTCGGGAGCACCGACTGCCACTGTCCTTCTCACTTGTTTCACTTTGCAGACCTGAAAAAGATGCCTCCTTTCAGAAAAATTAAAGGGATTCTGAATTGCAGAGATGCCGTAGAAATATCCAACCCGTAGGTTCGCAAAAAGCTTTTCTATCATTGTGGAAACGGGCTGCAGAAATTACAGGGGCTCGGATAAGTGTTGACTTCGTACACAGATGAAAAATCCTGAAGCCTGTATCAGGACAAGACCGTTTCCAGGGTAGTGTATGGGCCTTTACCAACCCCCGGTCTGTTCAATATCACCGTTTGTCATTTCCCGCCTATTGGGCGAAAATGAAAGGGAGTTCAAAGGGAAAATTCTCTTGACTTTTTTTATAGAAGCCAGTAAATAATCAAATAGAGAATCTAAGTAGTTGCGAAAAACAAAAGGTTACCTTTTAAAGGAGGATATCATGGCCAAGCTATTGTGGAAACCATCTGAGGATAGGATTAAGAACTCTAATATGTATAAGTTTATTCAGTATATCAACAAAAAGTATAATACAGACTTTACGGAATACAGCCAGCTCTACCAGTGGTCAATTGAAAATATACCTGAATTTTGGGCCTCAATCTGGGATTTCACTGAGATCAAGGCATCCAAAACATATGAAATGGTGGTTGATGATCTTACCAAATTCCCTGGTGCAAAATGGTTTGTCGGAGCAAAACTGAATTTCGCAGAAAACCTCTTAAGATACAGAGATGATCATACTGCCTTTATATTCAAGGGTGAGACCCAAAAGGAAGCAAGGATGAGCTATGGAGAGCTTTATGATTCCGTTGCGCGTCTGGCAAAATCTCTCAGGGATATGGGGGTCTCTACCGGGGACAGGGTAGCAGCCTACATGCCTAATATGATGGAAACAGCTATTGCCATGCTTGCTTCTACAAGTATAGGCGCTACATGGTCTTCCTGTGCAACTGATATTGGCCCTGGGGCCGCCATAGACCGCTTTGGCCAGATTGAACCAAAGGTCTTATTTACTGCCAGCGGGTACTTTTATAAGGGGAAGGCATTTGATTCTATCTCCAACGCTGCTGAAATCGTCAAGGGGATACCCTCGATAGAAAAGGTTGTAGTAGCCTCATACACAGAGGACAGGCCTGACATCAGCGCAATACCTAAATCTGTTCATTACAGCGATTTTCTGTCAAAGGAAACAGGGCTCGAGATCCAATTTGAACAATTGCCTGCCGATCACCCTCTGTATATTATGTTCTCCTCGGGGACAACAGGTAAGCCAAAGTGTATGGTCCAGGGAGCCGCAGGGGTACTTGCAAATCAGCTAAAGGAGCTGATACTTCACACCGACCTGAAAAGGGACGATGTCCACTTCTTTATCACAACCTGTAGCTGGATGATGTGGAACTGGATGTTGGCGTCTCTTGCCACGGGAAATACGATTGTCCTGTATGACGGAAATGCCCTCTACCCTGATCCCGGCGCAATGTGGAAGCTGATAGAAGACGAAAAAGTGACCATGTTCGGTTGTAGTGCAAGCTATATAAATTTCTTAAGGTCTAAAGGGGTTAGACCTGGTAAAGACTATGACCTATCATCGTTAACCCAGATATGGCAAACGGGCTCAGCCTTGCTGGCTGAGGGGTTTGAGTGGGTTTACGATGAGGTGAAGAAGGACCTACATTTTAATTCAAGTTCGGGGGGCACAGACATCAATGGGTGTTTTGCCACAGGGAATCCTATCAGCCCCGTTTATGCAGGGGAGTTGCAGGCCCCTGCCCTTGCCATGAAGATCAAGGCATATGATGAGAAGGGTAATCCAATACTTGACAAACAGGGAGAACTTGTCTGTGAGGCACCTGCACCTTCGATGCCCCTGTATTTCTGGAACGACCCAGGAAATAAAAGGTATAAAGATGCCTATTTTACAGTCTATCCCAACGTGTGGAGGCACGGTGACTATGTTGTGATCCACAGCGATACGGGGGGGATCACCTTTTTTGGACGCTCCGACTCTGTACTTAAACCGTCAGGGGTCAGGATAGGGACAGCCGAGATCTATAATCAAGTGGAAGAGTTAGAAGAAGTTGCTGACAGCCTTGCGATAGGACAGAGCTGGAAAGGGGATCAAAGGGTTCTTCTATTTGTGAAATTAGCAGAGGGATATCATCTGACAGATGAGCTTAAAAATAAGATAAAGGTGACCTTACGTACAAAGGCATCGCCGAGGCATGTCCCTGCGGAGATCATAGAGGTGCCAGATATTCCTTATACCTTGAACATGAAGAAAGTAGAAAGTGCGGTCACAAATATAGTAAACGGCAGACCAGTCGTAAACAGGGATGCACTTGCCAATCCTGATTGCCTCGATTTCTATGAGGATTATTATAAAAAGCATCTTAAAGATGTTTAACCCGAGTGAATAACTTTAAACAAAGGGATTGTTGCCAGTACTGAGGCCTTTGGGGGGAAAGTGCTTTAAAGGCAAGGAGGACTAACCCTTTCCCCACACCATCTCTCGGCTTGACACCAACGTAAATTTTGTTAGTCATTATGCGATAGAAGGGACGATTGAAAAAAGCATGGCGGACAATACCTTTAAAAAAGTCGGTTCTTCCAACAACCGAATGTACGGCCCTCAGAAAATCGTTGCCTGTGGATACGCACCGGAGGAACACGCTTCCTTGCTTGCCTTTTTGAAAGCCCAAGGTTTTGAAGGCTTCCCCGTCGTGTTTGTCCCAAAACCCGAGGAGGGAAAAACGCTAAAGGAAATCATTTCAAGCCCGCACCTTTCCGGGTATCAATCTGCTCCAGGGGATAGAAAGGCTTTGATCCTCTCAGGATTCACAGAGAATGAACTTCGTCGATTGCTTTCCGCCTACCGAACGGAAAAAACAGCCCGGCCCCTCATGGCCACCCTCACACCTACCTCCAATACCTGGACTGTCCAAACCCTGCTAACCGAACTTGGCCGGGAAGCGGAGGCAATGAAACGCTTGCAGCGGCAGAAAGCCACTCAATCACCCACAAACAATCCATAGGGGGTTATGAAGTGCCGGAAGACAACCACTCTGCCCTTCCCCGCGAGGCACGGGAAGCCCTGAAAAAATTTAAAGACGCCGAAATCCTCATCGGCATTCCAAGCTACAACAATGCGAAAACCATTGGACACGTCATCGAAGCAGTCAAGATAGGGCACGCAAAATATTATCCCGGGAAACGCGCCGTTCTGGTCAATTCGGACGGAGGCTCTACCGACGGGACCTGTGAGGCAGCTCTGGCAGCCCTTGAAGAAGATATCTATGAAACAAGCCTTGTAGCAAAACCTGAGCATCCCATCTTGGGGCTTGCAACCCAATATGTGGGAATTCCGGGAAAAGGCTCTGCATTCAAAGCCGTTTTCGAAGCCGCCAAGCTCTTGGATGTCAAGGCGTGTGCTGTCTTCGATTCCGATCTGCGGAGTATCACCCCCGAGTGGGTTCAGCTCCTCCTTGCCCCCGTCCTGGAAAAGGGATACGGCTATGTCTGCCCTTTCTACCGGCGGTACAAATACGATGGTACCATCACCAACAGCATCGCCTACCCCTTAACCAGAACCCTGTACGGACGCCGTGTTCGTCAACCCATTGGGGGGGACTTCGGATTTTCGGCCAAGGTCGTAAGCCGTTACCTTGGAAAAGATGTATGGAACACCGACGTCGCCCGCTTTGGCATCGATATCTGGATGACCACCACCGCCATGGTAGAGGGATTTAAGATATGTCAATCCTTCATGGGTGCTAAAATCCACGATATCAAGGACCCAGGAGCTGATCTTGGACCCATGTTCGAGCAGGTCGTAGGAACCATCTTCCACCTGATGAAAGAATACGAGCCACGTTGGAAGAAGGTTGTGGGAAGCCGTCCAACTGCTATCTTTGGCTTTCAGGCGGAGGTCTCCCCCAGCCCTATTCAGGTCAACCTCCCCAGGATGGTTAACAAATTCAAAGATGGCTTCGATGAAAACAGGCCGTACTACGAAAAATTCCTTTCAGACGACTGCCTCTCAAAACTAATTGAAGTGAGGGAGATGTGTACAGACACCCTCGATTTCCCAAAGGTTCTTTGGGTAAAAACCATCTACAACTACGCGGCAAGCTACCAGCAGGCGGATGATAAATCACGCCTCATAGAATCTCTTATTCCCCTCTATTTTGGATTTGTCGCCTCCCTTGTCAAAGAAACAGAGTCTCTGGACGACTACAGGGCGGAAGAGGTTATTGAGAGGCTCTGTGAAATCTACGAAGACACAAAACCGTACCTTCTCCAGCAATGGAAGGAAAAGGGCTGCGAGGAATAAGCATGGAAGAAAAAAAGAAGATACTTGCCATCGATGACGAGGAAGATATTCGATTCATCCTTAAGGAGGAACTGACAGACGAGGGCTACGAGATCCTGACCCTTGGAGATCCCACACAGGCCCTCGATGCCATCGCCTCATTCAAACCCGACCTCATTCTGCTCGATATCAAGATGCCCCAGATGAGCGGAATTGAGCTGTTGGGAAAGATACGGGACAGGTATTACGACCTTCCGGTTATCCTGCTCACGGCCTACAGCTCCTTCAAAAGAGATACGGCCTCCCTAGCGAGCGATCAGTACATTGTAAAATCCGGCGATTTGACGGAGCTGAAGAAGAGAATTGAACGAATTTTTAGGGTAAAGGTTTGATGCGAGAAGCAGGAACCCCCTTCGCAACCCTGCACCCTGGATCGAAACCTCAGGGGATATCGATTCATTCCCGCGCCTTTTCATTTTATAATTCTTCAGTTTAAGAATATCAAGAGCTTGGATGGAAAAAAGCACTCAGAAAGACTGTTCTGTGGTCCAACTGAAACCGCTCAAGACTGCAGATTGATGCCTTGACAACTCACCCCCCAGAGTGATAGGCAGGGCAGAGATTCCGTACTGGAAGGATATACAGAGGGCTCAACAGGTAAAAATCATGCACCAGCTATATGAAGATTTGAAAGGCATTTTTACGGAAGCCATCCGAGCAGTCGATCCTTACCAATCTATCATGGCGTCGGTTTCCTTCGATGGGAAGATCATCAAAATAAGGGATGGGGTTTTTCAGGCCTCCCACCCAAACACCCAAGAAGCCTTCTCGTTTGACCTGTCAAGGG
>JALTEW010000346.1 GCA_027073795.1 bacterium
TCCTGCTGATAAATGTATCAATCAATTTGAAGGGGTAAACCCCAACGAATAGTGACAAGACACCGTTTTTTAGATTCAAGTTTCCCTCTCCCGCCATGTAGAAGGGCCGGCTTTCCAGATAGGCGTCTTTTGTCTTTGCCACACCATTCTTTACATCGATAGAGCCTTCAATCTTCTCATAAACAAGACCTTTTTTGATGTTGGGGAATTTTAAGAGCAGAATGTCGTAAACATCAAGCAGGCGGAAGATATTACTCAAAACCGACCATTTTTTTATCACGCCATCCTCAAATTTGGCAACCATGTGGCCATTCAGGTTCCTTTTGAACTCATTATAGGTTCCCCCGTTTCCCACAAGCCTGCCGTGAAATGAAAGACTTCCTGCAAAAGGGGGATCCCGATGTAATAGCCCGTTCAGAATTTTTCCAAAATCGAGGTTCTTCGCGAGGGGTAAAACCTTTAAGTCAATCTTTCCCTCTCCCGTTTCTTTCCAGAAAACGTCTACTGCCCCATACCCATCAGGAACCAGAAAGTTGAACCCCTTGATCTCCCCATGCCGCCCCCACTGGCTGAATCTCGCAAAGAGGTCCTGTACCTGAACGTTGATGACCCTCAACTGGTCCACAGAAATGAAACCTTTCATGTACCGATCGTGCAACAAGCGAATCGCCAGTGCAAAGGGATCCATCCTCTCGTGGGCTTGCACGCTAGACCTTCTTCTGCGCCTGAAAATTTTTATAAAATCATCCAGATTCAGGGTTCCGAATTCCATCCCGGATGTCCAAATCCACTGTCCTTCCCTGAAAATTCCTGAAAGACTTACATGTTTACCAATGGACGATTTATATCGAATGCTCCATACGTCAATCGACCTTTTCTCGCTCCCAAAGGTAACCGAAGCCTTTTGAACCTTGACGGGCCCTTCTGCCTCAGGGAAGGGAACCGAGATGTCATGAAGATCGGCCTTAACATTATAAACGGGTTGTTTCCGAAAATCTATCTCCCCCATGCACTGGATTTCGCCTTTCGCCATAAGGCACCTGGGATCGCTGCAAAACCTCGGGAACAGGGGGAGCACAGAACTGAACCGTTGATTGCTTGTCTGGCACATAACCTCCCCGCGTAGGGGAAAGAGAGAAACAATCTTCCCCCAGATCTTGAGGACAAACTGTCCGGCTGCGACGCGAATCCAATTTATTTTAAAGGCTTGGGAACCAGCCTGATTTACCTGGAAATCAACCGCCGATTTCACGTCTTTCTCTTTTTTGAATATATTTCTGAAACCGTAGGAAAGTCCTGTTCCCTCTACGTGGCCTTCAACAAAGAGTTCCGGCCAGACTCCCTGGGCTTTCAAGAAAAAAGGCGCAATCCCCGATAATTGAACATCATCTGCCTGGGGGACAAATGCCTGGAGATCACCCTCTTTTATCGACACCTGCCCTTTGCAGCTCATATTCAGGGCAATGCCCCCCCTCCCATCAGTCACAACACTTCCCTCAGAAACCAATCCACCCATAGGAGAAACGATAGTAGCCCTTTTTACATCGATCTTTCCAGGCTGAGCATCGAGGGAAGCCAGCAGGGTCAGAGATTTGCCATGAAGAGGCCAAGGCTCCTTCATGCGGGCCTTCAGTTTTACACCCGTTAGGGTGATTTTGTAATCTCTAAAGGAAAAAGGGGCCAGGGTGCCATCGAAATGTAATACAACTTTCCCCTCGAAATATCCCGGAATGAAGGGAACCCTTTTCACCAACTGACGGCTAATGATACCGGAGAGAGAGGACCAATCTCCATCCTGCTTGAAACCCATTCCCTCCGATTCAATGGTCCCATCACATCTTATCTGGATGGGTCTCCTGAAGGGATCTGATATCTCCGCCTTTGTAACGGCAAGGTGACACACCTTGTCCAGGCTGCATCTCAGATTGAGCACCTTGATATCCGGGGCACGATAAACAAGCCTTCCCCAAAACCCCTCCACCAGGATCCCCGCGCCAGGTAAAACAACCGAAATGCCTGAAAGGTTCACGTCTCCTTCGCGAACATGAAATTCTTTCAAAGCCCCTGTAGCCGTCCTTTCAATATCCAGTTTCCCTTTATCGAGTGAAATTCTTCCAGACTGGAAGGCAATACACCATTTTTTAACCTTTGCAGGAAACCGATTTAGGATGTAAGGGGTATCTTTCGCGAGGGTAACCGGTATCTTCGTGGCCGATATCTCCAGCCTTAAGGGGCTTCTCCCTTCAAGAACGAACGGTGAAACACGAATAGATAAAAGGGAGGATTTCCACTTAGCCGACAGGCGTGCCGCTGATATCGATGTGGCTCTCCCCTTCAGATTTCCCCCTATTTCACCCTCAACCCGGTCGAGGATTCTCAAGGGCAACTCCCTTAACGGTATCCCCTTGTTTTCCCTCAATATGGAAATCGCCTCCTGTTCCGAGTGCCGAGGTGAAAAAATGGCATGAAGGGGCAGGCGTGTGATGGCAAAGGCGACCTCAAACCCCTTTTTCTCCTTGGTATTAAGATGGCCTCTCAATTGAATTTTCCCCGGCGTCCCGGTCGCCTCTTTCCCCAATCCATACAAACTTGTGAGCAAAAGTCGAATCCGCTTCCGAGCAGATTCATAGCCCCCCTTGAGCACCAAACCTTTAAAAAGAACTTGCTTCTGAAAAAATGCCTGCTTTCTCCTATCCCCTTCACCACCTTGCAGAAGAACTTGGAGCGAAGAGGCCTCAACGGTTACATAGGGATTCAGAACCCTTTCCGCTTTGACATCACACCCCCCCTGAAAGCGGAAGGACATTTCTCTATTGATGAGGGCATCCACTTCGAAACGAGACATCTTAAAACGAAGATGATGAACAGAAACCCTCCCTTGAAAGGTTAGGGATCTATGGATGCTTCCCCCAACAGACAGGGATATTTCCGACATGCCAGAAACCTTCCCACCCATTTCCCTTCCCAATACCGTTCCGAGGTCGCTTAGAGAAAGCCCTGAAATCGTTGTAGAAGCCTTCAATGGTGCGTCTCCTGTCAGGGTATAGCTCATGCGGGCGTAAAAACTGGTCTGGCGGAGATGCCGGGACAACTGAAACGTCCCTTCCGCCTCGCCTCTGAAATGCTTTTTGCGAAAAGAGGTTTGCCCCTTGTTTAAGAAAATCTTTATCTTTTTTGTCCCCTTCCCCGTCTCGACGGAAATATCGGCAGATACCCGCCGTATAATCACCTTGGGGAAAAGAAGAGTGACCCTCCCCTTTTCCCTTTTAGGGGAAACTATTCTTGGCTCTTCAGGAGAGGGCTCTACCGGAACGGGGAAAACACCCTTCCAAATACCTCCACGATCACGCATAATGCGGATCGCCCCATCTTCAACCTTCAATTGACCGAAGATAAGCTCTCGCCGTATCACCAGGGGGAGCACCCTTATCGTCATAACGATATTCCGGCATACAAGCCAGGGAGGGGCATCTTTTTTCTCAGAAGGGATCCTTACATCCTTTAAAACAACATGAAACCCACGGAGCCAGTCAAGGGAAACAACCCCTATGTAAACCGGTCTTCCCGCAATGTCCGACAGCTTTTTGACGAGTGTTTCCCTGGCCAGATTGCTCCTGAGAAACATCCCCGTGCCTGCGTAGCCTACCAAGGCAAGAATCACCAGGGTATAAAACACCCTGATCCCCCATCTCATCGACCAGTGAAGGTTAAATCGCTTCATTCCAGAGTAGTCCGTGCAAAGGTCAGCACTCTGACAGAACGTGCGCCGGTGTCCAAGAGGGCTCGGGTACACGCACGAACCGTGGCCCCCGTTGTAAAAACATCATCTACCAAAAGGACGGCCTTCCCTTGAAAACGATTTGTGCGTTTCACGGAAAACGCTCCCTGTATGTTGCGTCTTCTCTGAGACCTTGTCAATCCGACTTGAGGAGGTGTTTCTTTTACCTTGGTGAGATGCGTCCGGTCAACAGGTTTGGCTATATATTCCGCAAGGCCTTCTGCCATCAACAGGGCATGATTGTATCCACGCCGTCTCAATCCCTTTTTGTCAAGTGGCACGGGAACAAGCACATCTACATCACGATACAAGGACTGCCATCCCGGGAACCGTTTTAAAATCAAGTCAAAGATACTGAGTGTTGAGAGATTTTTCTTGAATTTCAACCCGATAATAAGATCTCGTGCCCTTCCTTTAAATGCGAAAAGGCTCCGGGCCGACAGGAAGGGTGGGGGATCTTTCAGACACCTCCCGCAAAGATGCTCCTCAACATCACCGGAGAAAGGCTCACCACAGCATGTGCAAAAGGGCGGCTCTATTGGGATGAACTCCTCTAAACACGTCTCACAAACCGGGAAGTGGCCATTGTCAAACCCTGGGCTCCCACAAAACACGCAGGTCTGGGGAAGAAAAAAATCTCCCGCTCTTCTTATGAGAGAGAAAAGGGACACATCCCCAATTCCTCTGTTATGACAGTTCTAATGAGATTGTACCTGTCTCGCCACAATTGGGGCATGAATCTCTCCAGGTCGAGACGTGATAGCCACACGCCCGGCATACGAGAGGGATTTTCAACCACCCTTCTTCTTTTACCACCTCAGCACAGGTGTCGTAGGCAGCCTCCTTCTGCCCTTCTCGTGCCAGAATGCTTGCCTTCAACAACCCCACAAAAGGATATCCCTCAGCCTTTTCTGGCAGGTCTTCCATAACCTTTTTAGCGACACCCACCTTGCCATTCTCCAGACAGAATCGGGCATAATAAAAGGCAACAGCAATATCTTCAGAATTTTCCCTCGTCGCCTTCGCATACCGTTTTAACATCTCCTCCGCCTTTCCTTCATCGATGAAAAGGGCCTCCAAAGGGGTTAAAAAATAGGCGTCGTGCGTCGTGGAAAAAGCCTTATCCCAAATCTTAATTGCCTCTTTTATTTTACCTATACGTCGATAATAATTCCCCAATAAAACATATAACCCTCGGTTTCTGGGCTCCTTCTTAAGGAGAGACCTGGCCAGTTCCGCTCCCTTGAGTGCGCTTTCTTCGTCAGACATGCCAAGCAACTGCCTGGCATATTTATAGCGATAGAGTGCCAAACGTTCTTTCTCTTCCCCTTTGTTAGTAGAGGCAGCCCTGATGATGCGTTCCTGAATGGGAATAACCTCTCCCCATTTTTCCCCTTCTTCCAAAATCTCCCGAATCCCTTCGAGAGCCGGCAGGTAAACGGAATTAATGGATAAGATTTCTTTATAAATCATTTGGGCCCTTTCTGCCAACCCTGCCGCTTTCGCCAGGCGCGCTTCTTCCATCATGGTAGATATCCTGGGAGGTTCCTGTGTTAATCGAAGCTGGGAGATGATTTGATAGGCCTCGTTCCACTGCCCTTTCTTCTTATACAACTCCGCTTTTACCCTCAGGAAGCGCCCTTCCTCTTTAAAGTCCTTGCTGATGCTCTCGACCCGGTCTTCTATCTCTTTCACCCTTCCCCACATGAGGCGTTCCAGAATAACCGCATAGGCGGAAAGTTTTTCCACTTCCCGCTTCTGGACCTTTCGTTCCTTCCTTAAATGGAAACTTCGTCTTGCGTCCCGGATAATCGATACCACCAGAACAATGAGTGCCCCTAAACAAAAGGCAAACAAGACCAGAACCGTCAGAGAAACATGAAAGGTTGTCCCCCTGATGAGCGTAAAATCTACCACCTGGGGGTTTTGGTAAGCGATAAAACCAACCATTGATAAAAGAATGATCAGGAATATAAAAAAGATCTTCGATATCATTCCATCTACTCCCTTTTTTGGCGTTTTTCCAGTCTGGATTTACACTCCACACAGTAAATCGCAGTGGGTTTGACCTTTAGACGTTTGATAGATATGGGCTCCCCACATTCTTCACAAATCCCATAGGTCCCTTCCTCAATTCTCTCAAGGGCCTCTTCGATTTCCAGTAACTTCGTGCGATCAGCCTCGTTGAGGCTTAACAGAAGCTGACGGCTTGAGAGATCCGATGCTTCATCCCCAATATCTGGAGTCCCGTCCCTTCCCAATTCATTCGATTCCCTTACATACTTCTCCATGTCCTCCAGGATCCTTTTTCTCTCTTCAATCAGTCGTATTTTAAATTCTTCCAGCTCTTCCGGACTCAGCATCCTGCCACCTCCTTTTCTCCAGTCCTCTCCGCTTCCTCTCCTTTGACCTGCACTTTTGGGGCATCGATCCAAAGCCCTTCCAGATCATAGTAACTTCGTGTTGTCTCCTGAAAAATATGTATAACCACATCTCCCCCGTCAATCAAGACCCATTTCCCCTCTTCGTATCCCTCTACACCCAAGATACTGCACCTTGCTTTCTTCAGGGTTTCGTATACCGCATCGGCAATCGCCTGAACGTGGCGGTCTGAACGCCCACTTATGAGGAGAAAACAGTCTGTAAAGGGATTAACTTTCCCAATTTCAAGGATAATGAGATTAAAGCCCTTTTTAGAAATAGCCGCTTTGGCTAAATATAGCGCCTTTTGCTTTGCGTCTTCAAAAGATTTTTCTGATATCATTCGAAAAGGATATTAACAAATGGAAGGAAAAAATTCAAATGCGCCGTTTCCATAGGCAATCAGGAATGTTTCTCCAGCTGATAAAGGTGGTGCTTTTCAATATAATCCTCTACAGCAAGGGGGATAAGATAGCG
>JALTEW010000347.1 GCA_027073795.1 bacterium
GTCATTACAAGGCTGAAGCTCCTTTCTGGAATGAACATTGCGGAAAACAGGCTGCCCCAGGATGGTCGAATCACCATAAAAGTCGTCGGCAAGGGCATCGACATACGGGCCTCTTCGATCCCAACCCAGTTTGGGGGAAGTTTTGTCCTGAGATTGCTCGGGAAGGAAAACATCAGGTATTCTCTCGAAAGCCTGGGGTTTTATCCGGACCATATTGCGACAATCCGGAAGATTGCCAAAAGGCCCAATGGCATATTTTTGACCACAGGCCCCACGGGGTCCGGCAAAACAACCACCCTTTATTCCATCCTCTCGGAACTGAACTCAAACGAAGTCAAAATAATTACCGTAGAAGACCCCATAGAGTATGAGCTTCCGGGCATCAATCAAATCCAGGTCAAAACGGAAATTGATTTCACCTTCGCCCGGGCCTTGCGGAGCATCCTGAGGCAGGATCCCGATATCATTATGGTGGGGGAAATAAGAGACAGGGAAACCGCAGAAATTGCCGTTCAGGCGGCCCTGACGGGACACCTCGTCCTCTCCACCCTGCATACGAATTCCGCGCTCTCTTCCATCACGCGCCTGTTGGACATGGGGATAGAGTTCTATCTCCTCAAGGCCTCCATCATTGGCCTGATGGCCCAGAGGCTGGTAAGAAAACTCTGCCCGGACTGTTCCGAGGAAGTGGAGATGCGGGAGGAAGTGTGGGAAAAATATGGGATAGGGTCCTTGATTAAAAGCTATCCCTTCGTCGAATATGCCCCAAAAGAGAGTCGGGGATGTCCCCGCTGCAATCATACGGGGTATCGGGGCAGGACCGTGATAGGAGAGGTTATACCGTTTAACCTTGAGACACAGCAAGAGTTTGAAAAAGACAGAAACTTCAATGACCCGCGAAAGCTGGGGGCTCGGTCCATGGTCGAGGATGGGTTACTGAAATACCTGGAGGGGAAAACCTCCCTGAATGAAGTTTTAAGGGTGGTGCAGTAGGATGCTTTTAACCTATGCAGGAATAACCGAGACGGGTGAGAAAGTAAGGGGGAACTTCTGGGGCTCTCGGGATGAGCTGGTGGCTAGCCTAAGACATCAGAATATCTTCATTACAGCCATCAGGGAAGAAACGAGGAAGTTCAAAAAAGGCAAATACAACATCCGAAGGTTGATCGGCGAGCTGGAGCAGATCTCGTATATGGTATCGGCGGGAATGCAGATAGACAAAGCGATTGCTACCATTATAAAAAACGCAAACAGGAAATCGACCGTTGAATTTTGGCAGGGAGTGCTTGATGGGTTAAAGGCTGGGAAACAGTTTTCTATTGCATTGAAAGAGGGGGTGGCGGCGCACAGGCTTCAACTGAGTGACCTGCATATAAACATCATCTCTGTTGGAGAAGAGATTGGGGACATGAAAAACTCCCTCCACAAAGTTTTGTCCTATCTGCGCTTCAGAAACGGCCTTCTCAACGAAATAAAATCTGCACTGGCTTACCCAACCTTTTTAGTGTTTGTAAGCATCGTGGCCGTGATTAGTATTTCCTGTTTTATCCTCCCAAAATTCTCTACGATTTTTTCCCCGGGGGAATTGCGGCAACTGCCTCTCATCTCGCGTATCGTTATTGGATTTGGAAACGCCTTGAACCAAAACATGAGCCTGGTCTTTGCCGGGGGAATTTTTCTGGTTTTTGTCCTGATAGGCCTCATCTCATTCGTGGATATGAAAAAATTAGCCACGTCCATTCTCTCCCGGATTCCCGGTGTGAAAAACCTCTTTTTCGATCTGGAATTGGCCAGTCTATGCGCCTCTCTCGGGGTGATGCTGGATGGCGGAGTAAACATCGGTAAAGCGATCAATCTGTCGAAAGGAGTGGTAAGAACCCAGGCCATGAAAAACCTCCTGGAAGAAACCATCCAAGACCTGAAAAAGGGCACCAAGATC
>JALTEW010000348.1 GCA_027073795.1 bacterium
ACTACTTTAGGCGATTTCCTTAAAAAAGCGGCTATTGACAAACGATTTGGGTTGTAATAGGAAAGCGCAACAGCCTTAAGGGGGGAACAAATGAAGATCAGAGTGAACCAGATTCCCGAAGGGGGGGAAACCTTCGTCCTTAAGGTCGAAGAGAAAAAAGCAAACAGATATTTTTCCCTCCTGAAAAATTCCGATTTCTTGGCTTTGTCGGATCTAACAGGGAATGTGAATGTGTGGGATCAAGATGGAATGATTATTGTGGAAGGGAATCTGAAGGTCGATCTGCGTTTGACCTGCAGTCGATGTCTTTCATATTTTCGCTATCCCATTTCCCATCATTTCAGGTCGATTTATTCTCCGTTTTATGAGACATGTCAGGAAGAGGATCTGGAGCTTAAACCCTACGATATGGATGTCTCTATTTACAACGGGGAAGAGCTGGACCTCGATAATGTTCTATACGAACAGGTCTTTCTGGGGATGCCGGCACAGGCACTTTGTTCCCCTGAATGCAAGGGATTATGTCCTTCCTGCGGGGCTAATCTTAATGAGGGTCCTTGCCATTGTGAAATACACTCTTCATTTTCCCCTTTCGATGTGCTGAAAAAACTGAAACTGAAAGGATAGTTCAATGCCAGTACCAAAGAGAAGAACCTCAAAGGCAAGAAGGGACAAGAGACGGGCCCATCATGCCTGGAAGGGGGCGGTCCTCTCTGTCTGCCCCCAGTGTCTCGAACCAAAACTTCCCCACCATGTCTGTCCCCATTGCGGGACCTACAAGGGCAGGGAAATAATAGAGGTGGAAGAGGGGTAAGCCGTCCGGCCCCTTTTTATTATGAAGGTATGCGTTGACGCGATGGGGGGTGATCATGCCCCGGAATGGGTGATAAAAGGCGCTCTCCAAGCTTCCTTTAGTGGCATTCCTGTTATTCTCGTTGGAGATGAAAACCGGATTAAGAAGGAAATAGCAAGACTGGGGGGGCTTCCCTCCAATGTCGAAATAGCCCATGCCGAGGAATCGATCGGCATGAGTGAAGCACCGGCGGTTGCAGTTCGAAAGAAGAAAAAATCCTCTCTCCGGGTGGGATTCAAATTGATGAAGGAAGGCAGGGCGGATGCCTTGGTTAGCGCGGGAAATTCAGGGGCCATCATGGCCTCGGCGATTTTGACACTGCGGAGTATTCCGGGAATCGAGCGCCCTGCTATTGCCACGCTTATTCCGACCTTCAAGGGGCACATGGTTATTCTTGATATCGGTGCCAATGTCGATTGCCGTGCGGACCACCTCCGCCAGTTTGCCGTGGTCGGAGCTGTTTTTTGCCATACTGTCTTGCATATTCCTTTCCCACGCGTGGCACTTCTTAGCAACGCCGAGGAGACGTCCAAGGGGAATACCCTTACGCGCGAAGCCCATCACTTGCTGAAAGACTCCTTTTTGAATTATATCGGCTATGTGGAAGGAAGGGATATTTTCAGCGGGGAAGTGGACGTGGTCATCTGCGACGGGTTTGTCGGGAATATTGTCTTAAAACTTACGGAAGGCCTGAGCCGCGCCATCTTTGGGTTCATGAAAAATGCTATGAAGGGAAGTTTCTCGGCCAAGATTGGATACCTTTTCTTACGGGGTGCCCTTCGAAATCTTTCGCAAACATTTGATTACTCTGAGTATGGAGGCGCACCACTCCTCGGTGTGGATGGAATTTGCCTTATTGCGCATGGAAGCTCGCCCCCAAAAGCGATTAAAAATGCTATTTATCACGCACATGAACTGGCGTCTCAAAATCTTGTTGGACGGATGAAACGGAATCTTCAACGTTTGAATGGCGAGATTGGAAAGGAATGAAGCAGCCCCGAACTGTAAAGTTTCGGAATATCTATCTCCAAGCCAGACTTTACGCTGTGTGAGGATTGTGATACTCCATTAAAAACAGGGAAATACAAATCAAGGGGGAGAAAGTGGCGCTTGATTATTTTTTGACGGAAGAGCAGAAAATGATAAAAGATCTGGCCCGGAGAATCGCGGTGGAAAAAGTGCTCCCTGCACGGGCGGAACTGGATGAAAAAGAGGAATTTCCCTGGGGAATTTTAAAGGCTTGTGCCGATGCCGGCTTGTTTGGTGTGTGCCTTCCTGAAGAGTACGGGGGGTTCGGAGGCGGTGTTTTTGAAAACTGCATTGCCGTGGAAGAATTGAGTTGGGCCTGTATAGGGGTCTCGGTAAGTTATGCGGGAAGTGGCCTCGGGGCGTATCCCATTCTCCTCTATGGAAATGAAGAGCAAAAGAAAAGGTATCTTCCCCAGATAGGCAGTGGGAAACGCCTGGCGGCTTTTGCTGTCACAGAGCCTGGAGCAGGAAGTGATATCACGAATCTGAGCACAACTGCCACAAAGGATGGCGATGATTACATCCTCAACGGGACGAAGCAGTGGATTACCAATGGTGGCGAGGCGGAGGTATATTCAGTATTTGCCATGACAGATAAAAAGAAAGGCCCAAGGGGATGCACAGGATTCATTGTGGAAAAAGGGATGCCGGGTTTCAGCTTCGGGAAAAAGGAGAAAAAGCTCGGGATTCGTGCTTCTGCCACCCGCGAATTGATATTTGACAACTGCCGCGTGCCTAAGGAAAACGTGATTGGTCGGGAAGGGTTAGGCTTTTTTGTCATCCTCAAAACCTTTGACTACTCACGTCCCGGAATTGGGGCGCAGGGAATCGGGCTTGCGCAGGGCGCCCTCGATTATGCAGTGGAGTACACGCGAGAAAGAAGCCAGTTCGGGCGTCATATCTCCTCTTTTCAGGTTATCCAGCACATGATGGCCGATATGGCTATTCAGATTGAGGCGGCTCGGGCACTGGTATATTCTGTCGCCCGTTTTATTGACAGCAGGCCGAGGGAATTTTCTCAATATTCCGCCATGGCAAAAACCTTTGCCAGCGACATGGCCATGCGGGTTACCACCGATGCCGTTCAGATTCTGGGTGGATACGGATATATGAAGGATTATCCCCTTGAAAAGATGATGCGGGACGCAAAGATTCTTCAGATATACGAAGGAACCAACCAGATTCAGCGAAATGAAATCGCGGCGGCCCTCATCAAGGAAGCCGCGAGAAGAAAGAAAAAACGTTAGGTTGTTGGGAGAAAAGTCCATGGCACAATGGGCGTTTGTATTTCCAGGGCAAGGGGCCCAGACCGTGGGGATGGGCAGAAGCCTTTTCGAAAATTCTGCTGCTGCCAGGGCCGTCTTTGAGGAGGCGAGCGATACGCTTAATCTGGATATGGAAAAATTGTGTTTCGAGGGACCGGAGGAAACCCTGCGGCTGACAGAAAATACCCAGCCGGCTGTCCTGACAGTCAGTATCGCAGCTTATCGTGCTTTCAAGGAAGAAGTGCACCTTGCTCCTTCTTACCTTGCCGGCCATAGCCTGGGGGAATTTTCCGCCCTTGTCGTGGCGGGGGTCCTTTCCTTTAGAGAAGCCCTCTTGGCCGTGAAGCAAAGGGGAAAGTTCATGCAGGAGGCAGTGCCTGTGGGTGTAGGGGCAATGGCGGCTGTTCTGGGGCTTCCGGGAGAAAAGGTTGTAGAGATATGTGAAGTGGCAGCGGAAGGAGAGGTCGTCGATCCAGCCAATTTTAATAGTCCCGGCCAGGTTGTTGTTTCAGGTCACAAAGCAGCAGTGGAAAGAGCCGGCCTGCTGGCGCAGGAGGCCGGAGCGAAAAAAGTGGTTCCCCTTTCGGTGAGCGCGCCCTTTCATTCCGCCCTGATGAGGCCCGCTGGGGAACGTCTCCGGAATGTTTTAGAGAAGGTGGGAATTGGGAAGATGGCGGTTCCGGTTATCGCTAACGTAACGGGAAAACCCTATGAATCGGAAGGAGAAGTCGTTGACATGCTTGTCAGACAGGTCAGTTCGCCGGTTTTATGGGAACAAAGCATGGAGACGATGCGGGAGCTGGGTGTTGAGAGAGCCATTGAATTAGGTCCGGGGAAGGTTTTGTCCGGGCTCTTTAAACGCTTCGACAGGGGGTTTAGCCCTGTTTCACTTCAGACCTATGAGGACATCATGGAATTCAAGGAGATCCTTTCCCGATGAAGGTTGATCTAAAAGGCCAGACTGCGATTATCACAGGGGGCAGCCGGGGGATTGGTTACGGAATTGCAGTGGCACTGGCGGAGAATGGCGCAACCTGTATCATCACAGGGCGAAACGAAGAACGGTTGAAACAGGCTGAGAAAGCCCTTCAGGTCCTGGAACCTTCATGCAGGGGAATGCACCTGCAGGTTGAAAACCTGAAAAATGCGGAAACGCTGGCGAAGGCGGTTTATGAAAAGTATGGCAGGATTGATATTCTGGTCAACAACGCTGGAATGACCAGTGACCAGCTCCTGCTCAGAATGCAGGAGGAGCAGTGGGATCGCGTGATTGAAACGAATTTGAAAGGGGTTTTCAATTGTACCAAGGCAGTCGCCCGCTACATGCTGAAGAAGCGCTATGGACGGATTATCAACATTTCTTCCGTCATCGCCTTTATGGGAAACCCAGGGCAGGCAAACTACGCGGCCTCGAAGGCAGGTATTATCGGGTTTACCAAGGCGGTTGCGAGGGAGCTTGCACGTAAGCAGATTACGGTAAATGCCGTGGCGCCGGGTTACATTCAGACGGACATGACAGAAAAGATGGAACAAAAGGCCAAAGATGGAATCCTCTCGCTTATCCCCCAGGGGCGACTGGGAAGGGTTGAAGACGTGGCCCAGGCCGTGCTTTTTCTTGCCTCCGAGGCGGCATCCTACATAACGGGGCATGTATTGAATGTTAGCGGAGGTTTGTATATATAAGGAAAGCGACGTAGGCAAGTGGAAGAGATGATAAAAAGCAAAAGGAGGGCATTCTATGTCAGTTGAAGAGAGGGTTAAGGAAATTATCGTGGATCAGTTGGGAGTGGATGAGAGTGAAGTAACCTCAGAGGCGAAGTTCATCGATGATCTCGGCGCAGACTCACTCGATATCGTGGAACTTGTGATGGCACTGGAAGAGGAATATGATATAGAGATCTCAGATGAAGAAGCTGAAAAGATTCAAACGGTTGGGGATGCCATTGAATTTATAAAAGCGCATCAATCGTAAGCATGCGGCCTCGGATCTTTTGGTGAAGAAGTTTATTTGCGGGTTCAGGGAACAGGGGCCTAAAGGAGGAGTGGCTTGAAAAGACGCGTTGTAATCACGGGTTATGGATTGGTGACACCCTTGGGTGTTGGGCCTAAAGAACCATGGGAAAATTTGGTTAATGGCAGGTCGGGTGTTGATTATATCACGCGTTTTGACACCACCCCCATGAAATCCAAGATCGCAGGAGAGGTTAAGGATTTCAAACCTGAGGAATACATAGATTCCAAAGATGCCAAACGAATGGACTTATTTACCCAGTTTGCCATGGCTGCCGCAAAGATGGCTATGGAAATGTCGGGTCTGGAGGTAACGAAGGAAAACGCTCCTCGGGTAGGGGTCCTGGTGGGCGCGGGACTCGGCGGCCTTGAAACCTTTGAACGCTTTCATAAGCGCTTGATCCAGACCAATAATCCTAAAAAAGTCAGCCCCTTTTTTATCCCCATGCTTATTTCAAATATGGCATCAGGACAGATAGCCATCCGGTGGGGAGCCAAGGGGCCGAGTGTCAGTATTTCTACTGCCTGTGCCACAGGGGCGCATTCTATTGGGTATGCCCTCCGTGACATTCAGTATGGCGACGCGGATGTGATGATTACCGGAGGATCGGAAGCCGCTATTTCCCCGGTTTCTATCAGTGGGTTTGACGCCATGCGTGCCCTTGCAATCCTTAAAGACGATCCCAAAAAGGCCAGCTGCCCCTTTGACAAAGAGAGGACAGGATTTGTCATCGCTGAGGGATGTGGGGTCATCATCCTGGAGACGCTGGAACATGCGAAAAAGCGGGGTGCTACCATATACGGAGAGATTGTTGGCTTTGGCCAGAGTGCAGATGCCTACCACATCGCCGCGCCCTCACCCGATGGCGAGGGACCTTCGTTGTGTATGGCGAATGCTCTAAGAGACGCTGGAATTTCTCCGGAAGATATCGATTATATCAACGCCCATGGGACCTCCACACCGCTGAATGACCTCGCGGAAACCAAGGCTATCAAGAATGTTTTTAAAGAACACGCCTACAAGGTTCCCATCAGTTCGAACAAATCGATGATGGGACATCTCTTGGGAGCAGCAGGAGCTGTGGAATCGATCTTCACGCTTCTCTCTCTTCGGGAAGGTATTATCCCGCCAACCATCAACTACGAGCACCCCGATCCGGAGTGCGACCTAGATTATGTCCCCAATGAAGCGCGCGAGGCGAAGTTGCGTTTAGCCATGAGCAACTCCTTCGGCTTCGGGGGAACGAATGCCTCTTTGGTCTTCCGGCGTTTTGAGGAGTAACTGAGCGCTTGGATGACAGGTGTGTGCTGTTTGATGAATCGCACCCGGGGACGTGCCATAAAGACTCTTGAAAGGAGGGCCTGTGAAACATAAGGTGGCAATTGTCGGGGCTGCACAGGGGAAATTCGGTGTACGGGAAGACGCATCCCACCGCGAGCTCGCCTTTGAGGCGGTTGCCGGGGCATTGAAGGATGCGGGAATCCGTCTCAAGGATGTAGACAGCATGGTCACGGCCGTGGCCGCGGATGACTTCTCCTTTGCCCTCCAACCCTCGGCACAGATGCACGACTACCTCGAGTTTTACCCGAAGGCGAATTTCAGGGTTGAAGGGGCGTGTGCCAGTGGCAGCATGGCCCTTCGGGTGGGATGGATGACGGTTGCCTCAGGGCTTGCGGATGTTGTCTTGGTCCTTGGCGCGGAGAAAATGACAGAAGTCAGCACCCCTCAGGCTACGGAGATCATGGGAAAGGGGGGAGATGCCATTTGGGAATACCCCTTTGGGCTAAGTTTCCCGGGTTATTACGCCATGGTGGCGCGCGCTCACATGGCGGCATTTGGGACGACGGAGGAACAACTGGCCATGGTCGCCGTTAAAAACCATTTCTATGGCAGTCAAAATCCCCTGGCCCACATGCAGAAAGAGATTACCCTCGAGAAGGCCCTTAATTCATTCATGGTAGCTTATCCCTTGAAGCTCTACGACTGCAGCCTGATTACCGATGGTGCCGCGGCCGTTATTCTAACCAATGCCGAAAAAGCGAAAGATTTCGCCAAGCCTCCTGTCTGGATTGAGGGGATTGGAACAGCTACAGACACCATGCGGATTGCAGATCGGGAGGAGATCTATACCCTCCAGGCCACGGTGGAGGCAGCAAAAGAGGCATACCGGCATGCTGGGGTAGGTCCTGAAGAAATCGATGTGGCCACGGTCCATGATTGCTTTACCATTGCGGAAATCTGTGCCTATGAAGACTTGGGATTTTGCCGGAAGGGAGAAGGTGGTGCCTTTATTGCGGACCGCCAGACCTATATCGATGGCAAGATTCCGGTCAATATGGACGGTGGTTTGAAATCCAAGGGGCACCCGGTAGGTGCAACCGGCGTCGCGATGGCTGTGGAAATCACCAAACAACTCCGGGGTGAGTGCGGGCCGCGACAGGTCCCGAATGCTGAGGTCGGGTTGACACACAACGTCGGAGGAAGCGGCCAGGTGGTGGGTGTAACCATTTACAGGAAAGATTGAGATGGAATTCAAGGACTTCTCCCTTTTTGTCAAGCATACCAAGATTGGGAAACCTTTTGCCGAGGCCCTGGAAAGCGGAAAGGTTTTTGGAACGCAGTGCCGAAGATGCGGGCGGATATTCTTCCCACCGAGGCCAGAATGCCCGGATTGCCTTGAGGAAAACATGACTTACGTCGAAATTCCAACGCAGGGGAGGCTCTTGACCTATACAGCCATCTTCGTTCCTCCCGCACATTATGGCGTATCTCCTCCCAAGATGCCCTTCGCCAGGGTTACCCAGGTCCCCTGCCCCGTGGGGGTTGTGGAAGTTGAAGGCGGATTGCGCGTGACGGGCTGGATACCAGACGTGGACTTGAAGGCCCTGAAGGTGGGAGATCCGTTTGAGGTTCAGGCAAGGACCCTCAAAAATGGTCAGGTGACCATTGTGCTTTCTCCAGTTTGAGGGGACGTGCCGAAATAGCAACCCATCTCGAAAGGAGGGTGTGTTATGGATCGTCCCTGGTATCGCTTTTATCAAGAAAACGTCCCCAATTCCTTTGATTATCCAAAAATTCCTCTCTATTCCCTTTTGGACCGGACAGCAGATCACTTCCCTGATGCCGTAGCCATGAGCTTCTTTGGCAAGAAGGTACGGTATCGTGAACTTCAGTCGCTTACTCGGAAGATGGCGGACGTCCTTTACCATCTGGGGGTGCGGAAAGGGGATCGGGTGGCCATCATGTTGCCCAACTGCCCCCAGACGGTCATTACCTATTTCGGGGCGTTGCGCCTGGGGACGATCGTCGTCAATACCAACCCCCTGTATGTCGAGCGGGAGATGATTCACCAGTTTAATGACGCTGGGGCGGAAACCCTCATTACTCTGGATCTTTTCTACAAGAAATCGAAGAATACCATGGGACAGACCCGTCTCAAACGCATCATCTTTACCGGGGTTCAGGACTTTCTCCCCTTTATCCTGAGGATGCTGTATCCCCTCAAGGCAAAAAGGGAGAAACAGTGGGTTGAGATTCCGGAAGAAGAGGGAATTTTCAAGTGGCGAGACCTCATAAAAGGGGCCGATGAAAGGGAAGAGGATGAAGAGGTTGATGCCAACGATGTAGCCCTTTTTCAGTACACAGGGGGGACCACAGGTGTGGCGAAAGGGGTTATGCTGACCCATAGAAACCTTGTAGCAAACGCGTATCAGGTTCGTCTCTGGATCCCCCAGGCAGTTGAGGGGAAGGAAAAGGCCCTGGCGGTGTTGCCGTTTTTTCATGTTTACGGGATGACCACGGCTATGAATCTTCCCATTCTGATGGCAGCGGAGATGATTCTGATCCCGCGGTTTGAAACCAAGCAGATTCTTCACAGCATTCACAAGGAGCGTCCTACGATATTTCCGGGCGTGCCCACAATGTATCAGGCGATTAACATGATGGAAGGCGTGGAAAAGTTCGATCTTTCCTCTGTCAAATACTGCATCAGCGGGGCGGCTCCCCTGCCCCTGGAGGTCATGAAACGATTCAAATCTCTTACAGGGGCGAAACTTGTGGAAGGCTACGGCCTGACGGAGGCCTCCCCCGTTACCCATGCCAATCCTCTGGAAGGAAT
The DNA here is from genome assembly GCA_027073795.1 of bacterium. Taxonomy (GTDB): domain Bacteria; phylum Desulfobacterota; class S145-22; order S145-22; family S145-22; genus S145-22. The sequence continues at coordinate 9,276 of JALTEW010000348.1, forward strand.
TATCAAAGAGGGGAGTATCGGTATTCCCTTCCCAGATACGGATAGCAAGGTCATCGATATGGAAACCGGAGAGGATCTTTCCATCGGTCAGGCGGGAGAGCTGTGTGTCAAGGGTCCTCAGGTGATGAAGGGATACTGGAATATGCCTGAGGAAACCATGCAGGTGCTGACAGAGGATGGCTGGCTGAAAACAGGGGATATTGCCCGCATGGACGAGGACGGCTACTTCTTCATTGTAGATAGGAAAAAGGACATGATTATCGCGGGCGGATATAACATCTATCCGAGGGACATCGATGAGGTCCTGTTTACCCACCCGAAGATTCAGGATGCCGTTGCTGTGGGCGTGCCGGATCCCTATCGGGGAGAAACTGTCAAGGCCTTTGTCGTTCTTAGGCCGGGAGAAACAGCAACGGAGGAAGAGATTATCGCCTACTGCCGGGAGAAACTTGCGAGGTACAAGGTCCCAAAGCTTGTGGAATTCAGGGGTGAGTTGCCCAAGAGTCTGGTTGGAAAGGTTCTGAGAAAGGTCTTGAGAGAGGAAGAAATCAAAAAATATCAGCAGCAACAGGAGGCCTCGAAAGGAGCCTCCGACGAATAATTACGTAAAATTACGCAGCGGGATGAACAGGAGGACATCATGAAAAGGATTGCGCGCGCGGCAGTTTTGGGAGCAGGTGTGATGGGAAGCCAGATTGCGGCCCATCTTGTGAATGCGGGGCTGGATGTGGTTTTGCTCGATATCGTTCCTGATTCCCCGACGGAGGAGGAGAAAAAGAAGGGATGGGATCTGTCATCGACTCAGGTGAGAAACCGGTTTGCCCTTGGGGCCATGAAACGACTCGAAAAGACGAAACCTTCTCCCCTGTTCCGGACAGGGTGGGTGAAACGGATCATTCCGGGTAATTTTGAAGATGACCTTGAACGGTTGAAAGGCGTGGACATCATTATTGAAGCGGTGGTGGAATCCCTCCCGGTGAAACAGTCCCTGATGGAGAGGATTGCCTCCTATGTCCATGATCACACCATCATTACCACAAATACATCGGGAATCCCCATTCACAAGATTGGAGAGCAGATGCCAGATTCTTTGAAACACCGCTTTCTGGGCACCCACTTCTTTAATCCCCCCAGATACATGCGCCTCCTGGAGGTTATACCCACACAATGGACGGCACCGGAGGTTGTTCAAACCGTTCGGGAGTTTGGTGAACAGCGTCTCGGCAAAGGGGTTGTAATAGCGAAGGACACCCCCAATTTCATTGCCAACCGTATCGGCATTTTTGCCTTTCTTTTAACCTTCCGGCTAATGGAAAAATGGGGCCTCTCCGCGGAGGATGTGGATGCCTTGACGGGTAAGCTCATCGGGCATCCCAAAACAGCCACGTATCGAACGGCTGATATGGTTGGGTTGGATATCATTGCTCATGTGGCGGATAATGTGTATCGGATGGCTACGGATGATCCCCTGAGGGAAATTTTCGCCCTCCCTGACAAGCTGAGAGAGATTGTTGATAAAGGGTGGTTAGGCGCAAAGAGCGGCCAGGGATTTTACAGGAAAACCAGCGAGGGGATAGAAGTTCTCGACCTGAAAGAGATGGCTTACCGTCCCAAAAAGAAGGTTTCCTTTCCCATTCTTGAAAAGCTTCAGCCCTATGAAGATCCGATTCGACGTATCGAGATCCTTATGGAAGATACAACTCCTCCGGCCCGTTTTGTCTCAGACCTTTTGCAGGGCACCATGCTTTATGTTGCCTCTCAGGTACCTGACCTCAGTGACAGGATAGACGATATCGACCATGCCATGAAATGGGGATTCGCGTGGGAACACGGGCCCTTTGAATTGTGGGACGCCCTTGGTGTTGAGAAACTTGCAGGAAAAATCAAGGGGGAGGGAGGCCGGCTTCCCGCCGTTGTTGAACAGGTTCTCCAGACACCGGATAGATCCTTTTACGCGTTTAAGGAAAATAGCCCTTACGTCTTCGACCCCATTCAGAAAGAGCATCGCCCTATCAAGAGGCCTGATTGGTTGATTCTTCTTTCGGAAAAGGGAACCCCCCATCGGAAAATCAAAGAGAACCCTGGAGCCACCTTGTGGGATATCGGAGATGATGTGGCGTGCCTCGAGTTTCATACCAAGATGAATGCCATCGGCGGTGATATCATCTCCATGATTGAGGATACCATTGAAAGGGTCGAAAGCGAGATGCGCGGGCTGGTGATTGCCAATCACGCCTCCCATTTTTCCGCCGGGGCAAACCTTATGCTCCTGTTATTTGAGATTGAAGATGAAAACTGGGAGGAAATCGATTTTGCCATCAAACAGTTTCAGGATGCCTTTCTCAAGTTGAAGTACGCCGGGATTCCCGTGGTAGCTGCCCCGGCAGGCATGGCACTGGGGGGTGGGTGTGAAATCTGTCTGGCCTCAGATAGAATCGTCGCACATGCCGAGACCTACATGGGGCTTGTGGAGGTTGGTGTTGGCCTTATCCCGGCGGGTGGGGGATGCAAGGAATCCCTCGTCAGGGCCTTCGAGGCCCCACCCGAAGGATTTGACGGCGATTATTTCCCGTTTATCCGGAAGGTGTTTGAAACGATTGGTATGGCACGGGTGTCCACAAGCGCCGAGGAAGCCCGGAAGTTCCGGTATCTTCGAAGAGAAGACGGTGTATGCATGAACCGGGATGCCCTCATCCATCAGGCCAAGCAGATGGTTCTGGCCCTGGATGCCCAGGGGTATCAGCCCCTGCGTGCGCCTGAAAATCTCGTGGCACTTGGGGACGCTGGACGTGCCCTTCTTGGGCTGGGCATCTACTACATGGAGGAAGGAAAAGAAATCTCTTCCTACGATGCCTATATCGGTAAGAAGCTGGCGTGGGTCCTCACGGGCGGGAACGCGTTGCCGGGATCCACCGTCACGGAGCAGTATATTCTGGACCTCGAGCGTGAAGTCTTCCTGAGTCTGTGTGGGGAAGAAAAGACTCAGGAACGGATAAGGTACATGTTGCAGAAAGGTAAGCCATTAAGGAATTAAAGATTTGAAGTTAAAAATTGCCATGAAGCACAATCAAAGGGGATAGCACAATGAAAGAGGCAGTCATTGTTTCAGCAGTAAGAACAGCGGTGGGGAAGGCCCCGAGAGGAGCCTTGCGTTATACCCGACCTGATGAAGTGGGTACGGTGGTTCTCAAAGAGGTCGTGAAACGGACACCGGGACTGGACCCGGTCGAGTTGGATGATGTCATTATCGGATGTGCCTTTCCCGAGGTGGAACAGGGGATGAATCTTGGAAGAATCCTGGTTCAGCGGGCCGGTTTTCCCGAAAGCGTGCCGGGTCAGACTGTCAACCGCTTTTGCTCCTCGGGGCTACAGTCTATCGCCATCGCGGCCGAGAAAATCATGTGTGGTTTCGCTGAAGTGGTTGTGGCTGGTGGTGTTGAGTTCATGAGCTATATCCCCATTGGTGGCCTACGGCCTGCACCCAATCCGGAACTTATGGAAACTTATCCCCAAGCCTATATTTCCATGGGCCTGACGGCGGAAAACGTGGCGGAAAAATTCGGGATAACCCGGGAGGATCAGGACGCATTTGGTTACCGGAGCCAGATGCGGGCGGTCAAGGCCGTTACCACAGGCCGGTTCAAGGAAGAAATCGTTCCCATTATGGCACGGGTTCCCAAAAAGGATAGGAGCGGGGTAACCTTTTATGAAGAAAAGGTCTTCGATACGGATGAGGGCATCCGCCCGGATACCACGCTTGAAAGACTGGCGAAATTGCGGCCTGTCTTCAAAAAAGGCGGATCTGTAACAGCAGGTAACTCTTCTCAAACCAGCGACGGGGCGGCGGCGGTCGTGGTCATGAGCCGTGAGCGTGCCAAAGCGATGGGCTTAACACCTCTGCTTACCTTTCGCGCCTTTACAGCGGCAGGCGTACCACCAGACTTGATGGGTATTGGCCCCACAGCGGCTGTTCCAAAGGTGTTAAAACTCGCCGGCCTCAAGATAGAGGATATTGACCTTATTGAACTGAATGAAGCCTTTGCCTCACAGTCCCTTTACTGCATCCGAACACTTGGGCTGGATCCGGAAATAGTTAATGTCAATGGGGGCGCCATTGCTCTAGGGCATCCCCTTGGCTGCACAGGAGCGAAACTGACTGTTTCGCTCCTGCATGAGATAAGAAAACGGAAAGGCCATTGGGGTCTGGTGACCATGTGTATCGGCGGCGGCATGGGTGCAGCGGCCATCTTCGAGAATGAAGCAGCTTAAGGACAAGGAGGAAACAATGGGGAAAAATGCGGGTGGAAGTTTCTTGATAGAAATGGCAGATCCGGAGGATATCTTTACACCGGAAGACATGACCGAGGAGCATAAGCTTGTTGCCAAGGCAACGGAGGAATTTCTGTTGGGAGAAGTCGCCCCGGTCATCGATGACCTGGAGGCTAAAAAAGAGGGATTGATGCTTGATCTCCTTAAAAAATCGGCCGAGGTGGGTCTGATGGGGTGTGACATCCCCGAGGAATACGGCGGCATGGGGCTTGATAAAATCAGCTCTCTAATTATTACAGAAAAAGTTCCTTTAGGAGGTCCCTTTGCCGTTGCCAACGTGGACCACACAGGGATTGGAACTCTCCCCATCGTCTATTTTGGGAACGACGAACAGAAACGCCGGTATCTCCCCGGCCTGGCGAATGGTGAACTGATAGGGTCCTATGCCCTGACGGAGCCGGAGGCAGGCACAGATGCCCTGAATGCCAAGACTACGGCCACCCTCTCCGATGACGGAAAATATTACATCCTGAACGGCGAAAAGCAGTTTATCACCAATGCAGGCTACGCAGATATCTTCATCACCTATGCCAAGATCGACGGCGAACAGTTCACGGGATTTATCATCGATCGGGACTCGGAGGGGCTTTCCCTGGGAGAAGAGGAAGACAAGATGGGGATTCGGGGGACTTCTACCCGCAGTCTGATTTTAGATAATGTCAAGGTACCGGTGGAGAACCTCCTTTTCAGACCCGGTAAGGGGCATGTCGTGGCTTTTAACATCCTCAACATTGGGCGATACAAATTGGGGGGGGCCTGCGTGGGGGCCTCCAAACTGGCCTTGTCAGATACCATCCAGTATGCCAAGTCCCGTGTCCAATTTGGACGCTCCATCGCAGATTTTGGGCTCATCAGGGAAAAAATCGGGGAAATGGTTATCCGGACCTTTGTAGCGGAAAGTATGGTTTACCGAAATGCGGGGCTTATCGAGGAACGCCTCAAGGATATTGACATGACCTCTCCCGAGGCGGGGTATGAATCGGCGCGTGGCATCGAGGAATATGCTACGGAGTGTTCCATCAACAAGGTTTATGGTTCCGAGATGCTCGATTTTGTTGTGGACGAGTCCCTCCAGATTCATGGGGGCTATGGGTACATAAAAGATTATCCCATCGAGCGGTATTACCGTGATTCCCGTATCAACCGGATTTTCGAGGGTACCAACGAGATTAACCGGCTTTTAATCCTGAGGATGCTTCTCCGGAGGGCAATGAAGGGACAATTGCCCCTGATACAAGCCATGAAACAGGCTGCAGGTGATTTGCTGAAGCCGAGTGGCCTTAGACAAACACCTCAGGAGGGGATGGAGATGCTCAGCTACCTGACTGAAAATGCGAAGAAAATCGCGTTGCTTACGGCGGGGGCAGTTTATCAGGCTCACCCAGATGACCTGGATGAGCAGCAGGAAATCCTTGGGATGATCAGCAATATCATCATGGAAATCTTTGCCATGGACAGTAGTCTGCTTCGCGTCAAAAAGATGATGAAAAGGGGAAACAGCGATGCCCCTGAGATTCCCGAAGCTATCGTCAGTGTTTACACCATTGATGCCATGATGCGGATCGAGCGGTGGGCTAAGCTCATCTTCGCGGCCATTTCCAGCGGAGATACCTTAAGAACCCAGTTATCCGCCCTGAAACGCTTGACACGCTACACGCCTGTGAATAGTGTCGCGCTACGAAGAAAGATTGCCGACAGGGTCATCCAGGTGGGACGGTATGTGATATCGTAAGAAGAAGCCGTGGCCGCGTTCTATATCGGTGCACGGTCACTTTGGTCCCTTTTGCAAGCTATAGACTTCGCTCCCTCACGCAAAGTCATTCATCGATAAACTTGGCGGAAGAAAGAAGCTTTGTGACAGGTTCGAAGCCAAAGGCGGCTTCCTTCTCTTCCACCATTTTCTAATCTCCTCCATCCTAAATACAACCCTTACTTGATACAACTTTAAATATACAAGCCAACGGTCCTATCGCGGTACGAAAGGGAAAATGCTGTACGAACATCTCAAGGTTCTGGGTCTGGTGCCTTTGTGATCGCTCGAGCCGCGCCACTCCCTGTGACTTCGCCTTCCACGAATCCATAAATTTACACAACCTGTTGCAAAGATTAAAATTTCAGAAAATCTACATTCGCCTCTTGCTATCCTGCGAAAATGCTCAGCTTTAAATGACCGTTGACATACGCCTTTTCCCCAAAAATTGAAAAAAATTTACACGGAACGTTTGACACTCCCAAAACATGCTTATATTTATTAAGGGACAGGTCAATCTTTAAGAGAGCGCTGAAGGAAGGAAAATCATGTTACAAACCTCGTATTATAAGGCTCTCAATGGGATCAAGGCGACAAAAAGATGGGTCATTCCTTACCTTAATTCTCGCATTCACCCGCATCAGTTCAGGCCAGTGCTATGTTATCTTTATACGGAGTGGCGGTGTAATATAGATTGCCACTATTGTTTTCAGTATAACAATAACTTGCCAGGAATGGACATTGAAACCGCCAAGAGCGCGATAGACTGGTTGAAGTCTATCGGATGCAGAGTGATACCGATAATGGGTGGCGAGCCACTCATGAGAAAAGATTTTATTTTAGAAGTTATCAGGTATGGGGCAGAAAACGGTTTTTTCATGTATCTGCCTACCAATGGTTACCTTATGGACAAGGCGTTTATAGATGAGGTCGGCAAAGCAGGGGTGGCAGCCATAAATCTGGCCGTGGATTGCGTGGCTCCCCGTAAAGGCCTGCCTAAGGCTCTCCTTAACATTGAACCCCAATTCAGGTATCTCGTTGAACGTCAAAAAAAATACGGCTATCTTACTTTTTTTAATATTAATATCTGCAGAAATAATATCAAGGATGTAAAACTTCTTACCGAGATTGCGCATCAAAACAAGATAGGCACTGATTATCATCTCAATGAGCCTCCCCACAGCTTTGTAGATATAAGCCATTATAAACATCATGATGATATGCTTTCTATCACACCGGATCAATATGATGAGGTGAGTGAATTGTTAGACTGGCTTATCGACAAACAACGCCATGGCTGGCCAATGGTCAACTCGATAGAGCATTTGAAGGTATTCAAGGAAAGGATGAAGGGCCGGATAAAACCATGGGATTGCAGGGCAGGTCACAATGGCGCCCTTATAAAACCAGATGGAAGCCTGTCACCGTGTTTTGACCTGATCACCTATGACCATGATTGGGGCAGGATCTGGGAACCCAAATTTAATGAAGTTGAACTTCAGGCTGTTAAAAAAAAGTGTATGCCATATTGTTCTTCCACATGCTTCCATACCATGGCATATTATTATAAGTTTCGATCTGTTCCTCAGTGGGTCAGAAAACATATCAGGGTAGGCTGACGCCTGCGATATCCGAAAAGATTAAAAAATACCCCGCGAAACCGCGCTACCACGGTTTCACCGGTGCGTGAGGTCATGTTTTGAAAAAAATGGTGGAGATGATGGGATTTGAACCCACGACCCCCACGTTGCGAACGTGGTGCTCTCCCAGCTGAGCTACATCCCCATTTTTTAGGAAACTATCATGATGGATGATTTGTGTCAAGATAACGCAGCCTTTGAAAAAGCAGCGTATCCATGGTATCAACGAAACCATGAAAAGGATCAGGGACCTTCCCAAAGACGAGCGCCCCAGGGAACGGCTTCTGCAAAAAGGGGCACAGGCCCTGAAGGATGAAGAACTCCTGGCCGTCCTTATTGGAAAGGGAACGCGAAATCTCGATGTCCTTGCCCTTTCCAGGAAGCTCATCAGGGTTATTGATAAAAAAGGCGTTACCCTAACTGCCAGCGATATCCTGGACATAGAGGGGATTGGCACAGCTAAAGCGGCGTTGATCTCCGCTGCCTTTGAGTTTGTCCGAAGGCGTATTAAGCCAGAGGGAGTGAAGATTCAATCCCCACCCGATGTTCTCCCACTCATCCAGCATTATAGTGACAGGAAGCAGGAGCATTTTTTATCCGTCTCCCTCAATGGCGCCAACGAGGTGATGAATGTGCGGGTGGTTACCATCGGGCTTATTAACATGAGCCACGTGCATCCTCGGGAGGTCTTTGCAGACGTTATCACGGAACGTGCCTCCTCCCTGATCGTGGCCCATAATCACCCTTCCGGTTCACTGACGCCCAGCCGGGAAGATGCTTTGGTCACCAAACAGTTGAAGGAAGCGGGAAATATCTTGGGGATTAAGCTTCTGGATCATATTATCTTCAGTTATCGCGGGTATTACAGCTTTCTTGAGCATGGGGAACTGTAGGAAGATCCCGTCTCTTTTAAAATTACATATCGGAAAAGGCCTGTATTCTCATATTTATCTGCTATTTTGGCGTACCATGAACTTCCCCGCGGCGCCTGGTGAAATTTCAGGGGGTGGCTACCTTTTTGTTGTGCATTTTGGCGGGGCGTGTTATTTTCCAGCCATGAAGACAGAGCATTCAGAAAAACCCATCTTACACTTGAAAGATGTGGTTTTCGAAGGGGTTTCCGGCAAGGTGGGCCCCCTGAACATCAAGATAGAGTCATGCTCTGATCACGTCCTGCCCCTTGACAGCCAGGAAGACGGTCTGGAATTAATTCGCATTATCAAAGGAATCACGGCTCCTGAAAGGGGAAGGGTTTTCAAGGGGGGAGAAGATGTCACGGGATGGATTGTCAGGGATGGGTGTGTCGCCCTTGTCGAACCCGAAAGGTTTTTCTCCGTGACAGTCCGCGATGAAATTTCCTTTGCGGCCATGGCGGGTGAGGCCAGGGGAAAGGCGCCTGTGACACCGTTGCTTAGTGATATTCTCGACGTGTCGGGTTTGAGGGGTAAAATCGGCCATTCTATTGATAAACTTAGCGGGTTAGAACGACAGGTCCTTGCGTTGGCCAGCAGCCTTTTGATGCTTCCATCCCTGCTTGTCTTTCTCGATTCCTTAGATGGGTTTGATGAGGTTTTGCGTGATCGGTATATTCGTCTGGTGGCTTTGGGCAAAAAAAAGCTGGAGGTCTCGACGCTGCAGATAGCCGTAAAGAGAGAGAATCTTATCCCCCTGACGGCTATTCAGGGGATTGGAATCAGGGATGACTCACGCCGAGAGACTGACCGGACGGGCGGTTTCTGAAAACATGAAACTTCCTCTGAGCGTCAGGACACCGGCAAGGTATCTCGGTAACGAGGTCAACCTGCCACGAAAACCGTTTCGCGAGGGGATGCTTCGGGTTGCGCTTGCCTTCGCGGATGTATACGAAGTGGGAATGTCCCATATCGGCCTGAAGATTCTGTACCATATCCTGAACGAACGTGACGATGTCTTTTGCGAAAGGGTCTTTGCCCCCTGGACAGATATGATGCAAATCATGAGGGAAAGAGGAACGCCCCTCACGTCCCTCGAAACGCGGACCCCTTTGAATATCTTTGACATGGTCGGATTTTCGCTCCAGTACGAAATGAGCTATCCCACTCTCCTTACCATGCTGGAGATGGGGGGAATT
>JALTEW010000349.1 GCA_027073795.1 bacterium
CAGAACCAATTTCCTCCCCCATGAGAAGGCCCAATGGGCCAGGAAACGCCTTTACCTTCAAAAGATATCTTCCCCGGCACGCAAGGGGCTCCAACAGTTTGTTCTCCGCTTGATTTCTTGCTACAATAAGATGTTCTCCTTCAGCCCATACAAAGTGCCTCCCGACGCGACACAGAAGCATATCATCTGTCCCTGTCTTGTCCTGCTTTTTTAACACATATTCAATCCTTTTGGAAAGGACTGAATCGGTTAAGACACATCCTCCGGCAGGGGAAGGATAGTTGGTAATCTTAAGCTCCCTAGCCAGAGCCATCTGCCGTGCGCGGCTCCTCCCCGAAAAATCAAACAATCTCTCCCTGTCCACCCATCCTTCCTTCTCAGGGATGGTCTCGCGAAGGAGTTTAGCTGAAAGGGGCCGCAGCAACAGCCCTTCCAGTCCGGAGTCTCTCTCGACGATGCGCATGGTGTCCCGCCGTTGGGACATAGGCCGCTGACCGATGACCTCTCCCGTTGCAATGAATCGCGCGCCGGACCCCTCCATCAATCCCCTGGCCTTTTTGAGCATCAGAATCTTGCAATCGATACACGGATTAAAGTTTTTCCCGTAGCCATGAGGCGGGGATTTCAACATGGGCAAGTAATCTTCCGTGATATCCACCACGCTAAGGACAATCTGCCACTTCTCCGCCACCTCTCTGATGAGCGGAGAGGGATCCGCAAGAACCTCATTCCCAAAAAAGGGGGAAATGAATTTGACCGCAAGAACCTCTATTCCCTGAGCCTCAAGAACCTTTGCAGCAAGGATACTGTCCAAACCCCCTGAAAAAAGGCAAACAGCTTTCACGCTTCCCATAAGATATCAAAAAGGCTAAACACTTGCATGTTTAGCCAACCAACCCCCTTTGGGTACTCTTCTAACAAAGATTAGCTGAGAATTCAATCAACGCCACAAAGACTCTATTGCTTTTTTACACGGGTGGCACTTGCGCCCTTTCCCGTAGAAAGGATATCACCGCTGAAAAGAGATAGGATATATTTTTGCGCCCTTTTGCCTGTCGGGGTCCTTGAAAGCCCCCAGGCTCCAGCGATCAAGGCCCCCAAGCAAAGGGCCACTATCACCCATTTTAAATATCGCTCCTTGCTGACAGGTGTCTCGGGGACAGGTTCCAACCGCTTCGTATCAGACAAAAGGCAACCACCCTCCAGCACTGCCAGTGAAACGGAGATGTTATCCCTCCCCCCTGCTGCGTTAGCGGCGTCGATCAACCGTCTGATTGCCTCTTTGGGCTCATACTTCAAAAGAATGCTTCGGATCCCTTCCTCGCTCACCTCGTCGTATAACCCGTCTGAACAGAGGAGAACCCGATCCCCCGGCCGAAGCTCTACGCGGGTGTAATCAAACCTCTGGTTGTCCGAAACACCCATGGCGTTCACAATAACATGCCGCTTCGGATGAAACTTGGCCTCTTCAACAGTTAACAGCCCTTCTTTGAGCATCCTCTGGACGAGGGTATGATCCTCTGTCAACCTCCGGATAGCTCCTTCTCTCAATAAATAGGCTCTGCTATCTCCCACGTGGAGCAGATGGAGACGGGGGTACTGAATCAGGGCTGCTGTCAGCGTCGTAGCCATACCCCTGCACTCGGGATGGGATGTCACATAAGCCCGAAGCCTCCTGTTTGTTTCCTCTACCCCCTGTGCAAGGAAATGTTTGGGGTTCGAATCTTCCGTATCCTCAAATTTCTTTTGAAGGGTTTCCACCGTTAGGCGACTGGCGATGTCCCCGCACTTGTTCCCTCCTACTCCATCAGCAACGATCAAGAGAAGGAGATCCCGCTTTTTGAAAACCGCGCAGGCGTCCTGATTGTTTTTTCTTTCTCGCCCTATATCTGTCAGGGAAAAGGCTTGGATCCGCTTAGCCATGCTCGCTA
>JALTEW010000350.1 GCA_027073795.1 bacterium
TTATTAACATTACTTTAATATAGCACAACGTAGTGCCCTTGTCAAGTCCTTTTACATTTTGTGGTAAAATGAAGAAAATGACAAATAAAACATTACCAGACCATAAGCCTCAAGTTGGTAGACCAACCAAATATACTCCAGATATGCCGGCAAAAGTCGATGAGTATTTGAAGACTTGTGGGCGTGAGCAAACGTCTTTACCAATCATTGAGGGGTTTGCTATTTTTCTCAATGTTCATAAAGACACTTTGTACGAATGGGCTAAAAAATATCCTGAATTTTCCGACGCTTTGGACAAAATTAGAATCTATCAAAAGAAACAACTCATTGATGATGGAATTTACGGAGGAAAAGAAGTTAATTCAACAATTGTTAAACTTCTCCTTATGAACAATCACGGAATGATGGAAAGAAAAGATATAACAAGCAAGGAAAAAAGGTTGCCAACACCTATCTATAATGGAAAATCAACAAAATGATTTTACAATTCAGGATACTACTGCTACAAAACGCATATTTAGTCTAAAAAAGAGAATAAGAGCAGTAGCAGGCGGGACTGCGGCTTCAAAAACAGTATCAATCCTCATCTGGCTTATTGATTATTGCCAAACCAAACAAAAACGTCCTAAAATAGCTTCTGTTGTCTCTGAAAGTTATCCTCATCTTGAGAAAGGAGCAATGCAGGACTTTGAGATTATCATGAAGGACAGGGGCTATTGGGACGATGATTTATGGAATAAGACCAAGCACACCTACACGTTTGAAACAGGAAACAAACTTGAATTCTACTCAGTCGATACTTATGGAAAAGCTCACGGACCAAGACGAGATGTGTTATTTATCAATGAATGTAATAATTTGCAATGGCAAATTGTTGACCAGTTAATCGTCAGAACAAGAGAGGTGATTTGGCTTGATTGGAATCCAACCAGTGAGTTTTGGTTTTATACTCAACTTCTACCCAATCGAAAGAAAGATATAGATTTTATAACCTTAACCTACAAAGACAACGAAGCATTGGATGAGGCAACAATCCATGATATCGAAAGCCATAGAAATAATAAAAAATGGTGGCGGGTTTATGGAGAGGGCAAGTTAGGAGAACTTGAGGAAAGGGTTTACCGAGGTTGGCAAATTATCAATACAATTCCTCACGAAGCAAGGCTTGAGAGATATGGGCTTGACTTTGGATACTCTAACGACCCAACAGTCATTGAGGCAATCTATTACTACAACGGCGGTTATATTATTGATGAGATAGTTTATCAGAAGGGGCTATCGAACAAGACAATAGCAGATATCTTAAATAATCAGCCACCTGCTTTAGTAATTGCTGATAGTGCAGAACCGAAAAGTATTGATGAAATAAAAAGCTACGGAGTAAACATTATCGGAGCAACAAAAGGTCCAGGAAGTGTTTTTCAGGGTATACAGTTTGTTCAAGACCAACGAATAAGCCTAACAGCAAGAAGTCTAAAAACAATTAAAGCCTATCGCAATTATGTTTTTAAAAAAGATAAAGATGGTAAGGTTTTAAATATTCCTGATGACACTATTCACGAGTGGAGTAACCCAATGGACGCTATTCGTTATGGACTTGATAGTTTTAATCGTCCAATGAGATCGATAAAAGTTAAAAATGATTTTAGTGCTTGGAAAATATGAAAAAAAATCTTAAAGGCAAAACTGGGCATTGGTCGAAGTATGGAGGTGCTGGTCCAAATGTGGTGAAAGAAAAGAACAAAGGTCCGTGGTTCTGTCAAAGTTGTGGGCAGGAATTCCCACCTGAAATGTCGCCAATGCTGTTTTTCGATAAAAAAGCTGGGGTGTTTTTACGAGTTTGTGGTGAATGCTACAGGGATGGGTGCAAGAAATACTATCAGCGTCGAGGTGACGCTTGAAAACCCCCTTTTGCGTACTTTACAATCA
>JALTEW010000351.1 GCA_027073795.1 bacterium
CAAAGGACAGGATTGATAAACTGGCGGATGCTTTCTGGGCCAAGATCGACTGGTATGAGTTTGATGAGGAATACCGGAAGTGGCATTATAAAAGTTTTTACGATATCCGACCTGACGGCGGGGCAACTACTCCTTGAGTGGTTGGGGGGGCTTAGAATATTTTTTCAATCGTGTGGGTATTGGGGTTTGAAATGATTCCCCTTTCCGTAATGATGCCCGTGATGAGAGCGGCGGGTGTCACATCAAAGGCGGGGTTGAAGGCCCTGATTCCCCGCGGGGCGATGCGCCTTTTCCCACAATAGAGGATTTCATTTTCATCTCGGTATTCAATGGGAATTTCCGTTCCGGATGAAGTGTTTCTGTCAAACGTGGAGATTGGGGCGGCCACATAAAAGGGAATGTTATGATAATGGGCCAGCACAGCCACACTGTAAGTCCCTATCTTGTTGGCGGTATCCCCGTTTCTCGCGATGCGGTCAGCCCCCACGATTACCAGATCGATTTTTTTATCCTTCATCAGCATTCCTGCCATATTGTCGGCGATGAGGATAACGGGGATACCGTGTTGTTTCAGCTCCCAGGTGGTCAGTCTTGCCCCCTGTAGGACGGGTCGGGTTTCATCGACAAAGACCCGGATATCTTTCCCCTCTTCGAAGGCGGCATAAATCACGCCGAGGGCCGTGCCAAATCCCCCGGTTGCCAGCGCCCCCGCATTACAGTGGGTGAGGATATTTGCCTTCGGTGGGATCAATCTTTTACCGTGATTCCCGATGGCATGGTTGATTTCTATGTCTTCATGCCAGATTTTCAGCGCTTCAGATTTCAGGGCTTCTTTGAGGAAGGGGAAGGGCTCGGAGTGGGCGATGGCCTTCATACGTTGAATAGCCCAGAACAGGTTGATGGCGGTGGGGCGAGAGGCAGCAAATTGATTGCAGAGGTCTTCAAACCTCTGGAGGAACCTTTCCCTTGTTGAAGCCTGAATCTGCCTGGCTCCGAGAGCCAGCCCCATGGCCGCTGCTACACCGATGGCTGGGGCGCCCCGGATCATCATGGTTTTTATTGCGTCGATGACGCATTTGGCATCCTTACAGAGAAGATATTTTACTTGCGTTGGCAGTTTTTGCTGGTCAAGAATTTCAATTCCATCTGCTGTCCATTCGATGGTTTTGAAGGGAGTTCCAACCATGTTATGAATCCTTTTGAGGGTTGTTCAGAGAATGCTGGCGGCTTTGCAAAAAGTCCAATGGCCAATGTATAAAGGCAAAGGGCGAAAGGCAATAATAAAGAAAACAATCGTTACACAAAGTTACAAAGGTGCGGAGATCCAGAGGGAAAAAACTTTGCGTCTCTGTGCCTCCGTGTAGGAAGTTATTTTTCATGAAATGAAACTCTTCTTTTTGCTGTTTAATCATGACCTTTTACGAGACTGTCAATGTTAGCGTTTTACGAGATATAATTTCTTAATCATTTTTAGGGGTTACTCTTATTTTCCACAAAAATTGTGGGTAAGGTGTGGATATCTTAGTGTGCATCATGCCTATCTGCTTTAATTCTTTAGAAAAAAAGCATTTTGCACAAAGATTGTACATAAGAAACGTCAATAATATCAACTGGTTACGAGATGCGGCAAAAATCACTTAATTATAGGCCCTTATCGGAAATTGAAATGGGACAGGACTTTTATGAGACGTGGATAACCTGTGGAAAATCACGAGGTTTTCTCGCGCTCAGTAAACACCATCCTGTTCTGGTCAAAATCGATCTCTTTGAGGGGGAGGTCGATAAATTTCTGTTCGCCGAAGAGGTTTTCAATCCGAATTTGACCCTCGGTTGTCTCAAGTTTATAAACCTTTTCCATGACGAGGGTTTCTTCGTTGCCTTTTGAAAGATACGCGTTGACTTCACACATGAGTTATCCTTTCGTTGAGTTCTTCCTGGATTAACGCTTCAAGAAGGTGGGGGAAGGGTTGGCCCTTCACCCCCACGATGCTGAGATCCTCTTGAAAGAGAGGGAAAAGAATCTTATGTGCCCTGGAGGTGGCAATGGCTTCAGCCATTTTTGGGGTCAATTCTCCCATCAGTGAATTGGCCATCACAATACTTAATGGCCCGATGATAAGATCGGCCTGCCAGACGTTTTGAATAATGGCGTTTTCTCCCGTGGCACCCTTGTTGGCCTTGGCTTTCATCATGGAGGCCGTGGCAATGGCGTTGGTTCCCAGGGCAATCAATTCAACTGACTCTCCATAGGTATCCTTGATTTTTCTTATGATGGCGCTTCCAATCCCGCCACCCTGACCGTCGATGATTGCAATCTTAAGCATGTGATTATTTCCTGGGGGGAATGAGTTTCAGGTAAAGCTCCTGAAGTTGCCCGGAAGAGACCTCTGAGGGGGCCTCGGTTAGCATGCAGACAGCCTTCTGGGTTTTGGGAAATGCGATGACATCCCGGATGGAGCTTGCGCCGCTTAGGAGCATGGCAATTCTGTCAAGTCCCAAGGCAATGCCGCCATGGGGTGGGGCGCCGTGATTCAGGGCCTCAAGCAAAAATCCGAATTTTTGTCTTGCTTCATTTTCTGAGATGTTTAAAAGAGAAAACACCTGTGATTGAAGCTCACGGGAATGGTTTCGAATACTCCCCCCACCAATTTCATAGCCATTCAAGACGATGTCGTAAGATTGCGCACGTACCTTTGAGGGATCCTCTGATAGAAGGGGAATATCTTCTACCATTGGCGCCGTAAAGGGGTGGTGCATGGCGACGTATCGCCTGGCGTCCGGGTCATATTCCAGAAGAGGAAAGTTGATGACCCAGAGGGGTCTGAAATCATCTTTCGAGATGGGAAACATCCGTTTGCCCAGGTGGTTTCTCAAGTGGTTAAGGGCCGGATTTACGACTTCACTCTTGTCCGCCTGGAAGAGGAGGAGGTCGCCCTGGGAGGCCCCCGTACGTTTGAAGATTGCTTCCAAGAAGCCTTCGTTGAGAAATTTGACAATGGGAGATTGAGGGCCTTTGTCCGTGATTTTTATCCATGCCAGGCCCTTTGCACCATAGGGTTGAATTTCTTCGAGCAGGTCATCTATCTCCTTCCGTGAGAGAGAGGCGCAGAATTTTGCGTTCAATCCCTTGACGAGACCGCTGCTTTCCGCCGCACTCCTGAAGACCTTGAAGTCGACATCTCTTGCAATATCTGTGAAATCTGACAGCTCCCAAGGGATACGCAAGTCTGGTTTGTCTGTTCCGAAACGACGCATAGATTCATCGTAGGTGAGGACGGGAAAGGGTTTGGGAAGTGAAGCGCCTCGGATCTTACTGAAAATTTCGTTAAGGAGGCCCTCCGTAATTTTTCTGACATCTTCTGCCTCGACGAAGGCAAGTTCCATGTCAATCTGGGTGAATTCCGGCTGGCGGTCGGCCCGGAGGTCTTCGTCTCGAAAGCATTTCACAACCTGGAAGTACTTGTCGAACCCAGCTATCATCAAGAGTTGTTTAAAGAGTTGGGGAGATTGGGGCAGGGCGTAAAATTTCCCCGGATTTACACGACTTGGAACAAGGTAATCCCGCGCCCCCTCGGGGGTACTCCGTGTGAGGAATGGAGTTTCAATTTCAGTGAATCCACGGTCTGTCAGATATGAGCGTGTTGTGGACATCAGTTGATGGCGCATAGTTATTTGGTTATGCATGGGTCTTCTTCTGAGGTCGAGATACCGGTATTTCAAGCGGATGGGTTCGCCGGCGTCGATTTCATCCTCGATGGGAAAGGGGAGAGGATTTGATTCGTTGAGAATCCTGACGTTTGTGACCATGACCTCGTATAAACCGGTTGGCAGTTTCTCATTGATGGAATCCTCCGGCCGGTATCGAACGTCCCCGGTTACCGCGATGACATATTCATCCTTGAGTGCATGGGCCGCCGCGTGGGCTTCAGGAGAAATGTCGGGGTTGAAAACAGCCTGCACAATCCCCGTATAATCGCGCAGATCGATAAAGATGACCCCGCCATGGTCCCGTCTGGATTGCACCCACCCCATCAGGGTGACCGTCGTGTCTAATTCCTTCTTGCCGATCTTTCCACAGAAGTTGGTTCGTTTTAACCCATCCAAAAATTCCGCCACACTTAACTCCTTCAGAGATTTCGCATTTCTATGTTATTAGATCAGAGAAGGTTTTGCAAGATGGCCTTGTGTGATGAGGCGAAAAACACAGGGGAGAGGAACAAAGACCTTTTGGCAAGTCAACATCTTTGTTGAAATCTCAGGTTTGCCCGGGGTTTTTAACCGCTTTTCGGATTTTTCTTGGGAAATCCTCAGATTTCTGAATCCTGAAGCCCTTTCCTATCACCTCGACTGTATCGTTTACGATAATGAAGGCATCTGGGTCTGTCATCCAGACCAGTTCCTTGAGGCGGCTTAATTCAAGCATGGTTATGACCGTGTAGACCACCTCCTGGGGCCGGCCTGTATATCCTCCTTCACCCTTCAGAATGGTAACGCCACGGTGGAGGTTATGGAGGATTCCCTGGGCAATTGTTCGGGAGGCGCTGGAGATAATCATCACGCTTTTTCTCTGATTAAAGCCGCTTTGAATGCGGTCTAGGACCTTGGATGAGACGAACATCATAATCATTGTGTAAAGGGCACGGTCAAGGCTGATAACAATGGCTGCTGCTACAAGGATAAGGATGTTGATGGTGAAGATGGTATGACCGATGCGGATGGAATAGCGCCGGTTTAGGAAGATGCTGACAATATCGATTCCTCCCTGGGAACCACCGGCCCGAAAGGTGAGGCCGCCCCCAACCCCTAAAAGGACACCGGCAAGGATGGCGGCCAGCATTTCATCATGAACAGGGAAAGAGACACCGGAGAAGAGGGAAACAAATCCGGACAGTCCCAGCATGCCCACAAGGCTGAAAAAGACGAATCTGAGAGAAACCTCGTGCCAGCCGAGGATGAAGATGGGGATGTTCAAGATTAGAATGCTGAGACCAACGGGGGGAAATCCTGCGAGATAAAAGGTGAGGAGAGAAATCCCTGAAATGCCACCACTTAAAAATCGGTGTGGGATAATCAGGGCGTTGATGCACCATCCGGAGATAGCCGTACCCAGGAGAATCAAAAGTAATCTCTCGATTGTCTTTAAATTCCAGACGATTTTCCTGCTCCATTTCATGGGATTCATTATAGCATGTTATCTGTCATTTGAGGGATATGGCGAAAGGGGTGGGAAAGAAAAAAGTTTCTTAAAGCATTTTCCTTGAAAAAGGGGGAAACCTTTTTTATAATAAAAACATAACGGGGGTAGGAAAGAAAGAAGAAGGGGGGTGGAGAATTAATCCTAAATTCCGAATGAATTAATGTGAGGAGGATGGTATGAAACAGAAAAGAATTGCTGTAGTTCTTATAATGGTTGGGTGTCTTGTGCTGGGAATTTCACAGGGGGTCATGGCATCTCCAAAAGATGTTTTGAACAAGGCCATAAATTATATTGTCAAGGTTCAACAGCCGGATGGAGGCTGGCAGTTGATCGCAGGCAAGGGGGAGTCGGAGGTTGAAACCACTACATGGGCGACGAGGGCCCTTCTTTTAACGAAAAAGAACAATGTGGCCGCCCAAAAGGGGATTGCCTTTATCCTGAAACACCAGAAACCTTCCGGTTCATGGAATGGTAACATTGCCCATACCGCCTTTGCTATCTGGACGCTTTCTGACGCTCGAAGAGGTGCAACGGCCATTTCTGATGGAGTTTCTTGGTTGTGGCGGGTGCAAAAGCAGGATGGGGGCTGGGGCCCGGTCCCGAAGGCGCCGAATCTGTCCATCTATACGGCGGTAGCTATCCGTGCTCTTCTGGCGGCTGGACTCCCACCTGATGATTTGATGATTAAAAAGGGCGTCGAATACCTCAAATCTGTGCAGAACCCGGACGGTGGTTGGGGAGTTCCCAAGGGGGGGCGCTCGCTTTCGCTTTCAACGGCCTGGGCCTTGTACGCCATGTTGGAGGCTGGGACGCCTAAATATGACCCATCAGTGAAAAAGGGACTAAAATGGTTGCTGAATGTACAACTTCAACACAACGGGGGATTTTGTTTCTTCAAACTGATGCCTCCCGATCCCGAATTGACAGCGTACAGCATCCTTGCGCTCTGTGCGGCAGGTGTGAAGGGGAAAGTGATTGACGATGCACTTTACTATCTCGAGGCCGTCCAGCTTCCAGACGGGTCTTACATGAGCCGGGTTCCAAAGGAATTCAAGAAGCGGAATAAAAGGAATACTCAAACGACCTGTTTTGTTGCCTGGGCCGTCTGGGAAGCACTGTACTAAGCTCTAAGAATCATTTCACTAAAAGCACGGTGCCTTTTGGTTCCGTGCTTTTTTATTTTCACGAAGATTTATAATGGGGTTTTTTTTCTATATATTATATAAAATTCTATCGGAATTTCCAATTTGACTATCTTCTACTTAATTCTATAATAAACGAAGAATAATTCTATATAAGGAGGGTATGATGGCCGTAGACAGACATCCAATGTGGGAATCATTGGGAATCGATCTTGAAAGGAACGATGAGTTTTTGGGGATGCTGGGGGATGTGTATCCGGAGGTGTATCTGAGTCAGCCCAATCGCCCTA
>JALTEW010000352.1 GCA_027073795.1 bacterium
TGGGATGGTTTTTTCCGCTTTGGGTTCACTTTCTGGAGTTGTTTTGGAAACACCGCCACCGGTTAATGAGATGTTGCTGATTCGCCACACGCCCCCTTCTTTGACCAGTGAGATGTTCATGGGAACGGTGGTTCCGTCTTTCAGGGTTACGCTTCCTTCAATTTTGCCTGTCTGGTTCTCGAATGAAACGGAACCCCAGTTGGCGGATTTGTAGGATGTCAGGCCATTTCCCTTCATGAATTCCTCGAATTGCTGATAAGTGGTGCTCTGCTTAAACATCCCGGCAGTGGAATCATAGGCGGCCTGGAGATTGCCACTTCCAACCAGCGCGAAAAACCTGTTAGCCGGTTCCGCCATTTTGTTTATCAGCCCGCAGGATACGGTTAATCCCAGAATCACAATACTCATCACGGTTATGCCGAAAAATTTTCTGATTTTCATCTTGTCCTCCCTTTTTGTGATATAGACTTACCCAATCGGGTTCAGTTCAGGTCCTTTTCACACCTGAAACAGATGTGAAATGCCAAGCTACGTTTTTTCGCAACCATTTTTCTGAAACTGCGATGATTATAGCGTATTATTGTCCGTTTGATAAGTGAAATCTACTGATTGCACGAAGCATTTGACATGGTTGTGAACAACAATTGAATGTGGCGGGTGCTTGTGGTAGGATTTGGACTTCTGAGAGTGGATTGTAATGGAGATTGAGGTACCGGGATGTATGGGTTTTCACTTTTAAAAACGGACAAGCTGAGTGCTGCCAGGCGGGGTGTGCTGCGAACCGCCCACGGCGAGGTGCCGACACCGATTTTTATGCCGGTGGGAACCCAGGGGACGGTGAAGGCACTGATACCGGAGATGCTGAAGGATGCCGGTGTCCGGATTATTCTGGGGAATACTTATCATCTTTTTCTCCGGCCCGGCCACGAGCTGATTCGGGAAATGGGGGGATTGCACCGGTTTATGAACTGGGACCGGCCGATTTTGACAGACAGTGGCGGGTACCAGGTGTTCAGTTTGGGGAAGTTGAGGAAGATAAAGGAAGAAGGGGTGTCTTTTCAGTCCCACGTTGACGGCTCCGCGCATTTTCTCAGCCCGGAAAAGGCGGTGGAGATTCAAAACGCGCTGGGTTCGGATGTGGTGATGGTACTGGACGAGTGTCCGCCTTACCCGTCTGATTTTGACTATATTTCAAAGTCGCTGGATTTAACCTTGCGGTGGGCAGCCCGTTCCCGTGAAGCATGGACGGATTCGGTTTCGGAGTCCGGCCGGTATCAGTTCGGCATTGTTCAGGGGGGGATGATAAAGGAGTTGCGCCATCGTGCCACGGCTTCACTGATGGAAATCGGCTTTGACGGCTATGCCATCGGGGGCCTGTCGGTGGGGGAGCCGAAACACTTGATGCGGGAAGTGCTTTCTTATTCTGTTGACTGGCTGCCGGAAGACAAACCCCGCTACCTGATGGGTGTGGGGAAGCCGGATGACATTCTCGACGCGATTTCCCGGGGTGTGGATATGTTTGACTGTGTATTGCCCACCCGGAATGCCCGGAATGGCCAGCTGTTTACCCGTAGCGGGCCGATTAACATTAAACGGGCGGAATTCCGTGAAGATAAAGGGCCGGTTGATGAGAATTGTGACTGCTACACCTGCCGTCATTACTCCAGGGCCTATCTCCGGCACCTGTTTATCGCAAAAGAAATTCTCTCATCTGTCCTTAACACTATCCATAACGTCCGTTTTTTTGTAAAATTGCTGGAAGATGTGAGAATCGCCATAGAAAATGGCAATTTCACTACATTTAAGACTGAATTTATGAGACGATATGAAGCCTGAAAATTGGAGGTGTTCTGGTGTTTGAAACATACGCATACGCAGCGGGGGCCGGTGGCGCAGCTGCACAGCCCAACTGGCTGGTACAACTT
>JALTEW010000353.1 GCA_027073795.1 bacterium
CTTCATGATGTGGGAAAGATTGTTCTCGATCAGTTTTTTCCGGAAGAGTTTCAAAAGGTTCTCATGCTTGTGGATGAGGACCACCCCCTCCCCTTCCATGAGGCGGAACTTCGAGCCATTGGGATTGATCATGGGGAGACAGGGGCAATTCTTTTGTCTCGGTGGAAATTCCCGGAGATCATTATCCGACCGATTCACATGCATCATCAATCACAGATTGAAGAAGGGATAGACAGGAAAGATCTGGCCCTCCTCAGGGTTTCAGATAGTCTTGCCCAAATGGTTGGGGTAGGCAATGGGGGGAACCTGGCCCCTCTGCCCCTTTCAGGGAGCGAGTTATCCCTTCTTAACCTTGATGAGAAGGCGCTAAATGAAAACGCGACCTTTCTTGAGAAAGCCAAGGAGGGAATTTTTGCCTTCTATCAGGCTATGCACTGATGCTTTCCCTGGACTCTCTGAAAGGGGTCAGCCAGAAGATATCATAGGGCAGAATGTCTATGTACAGCATGCCCTCATCTGCCTCCCACTCCATGCCGCTGACGATATCGTACCACCGTGTTTCACCCGTCCGGAGCATACTGATAGGGATCTGCAGCTCCGTGGGCCGCGAGGAGACATTGATAAGGCTTAAGATATGTTGATCTCCTTCTGGGGAAACTCTCAAAACGGCGAAGACGTTTGGGGAGAGGTCAAGAATAGTCTGTGCGCCATTGGGGTGGAAGGCGCGTTGCTGGGTGCGGATGGTGATGAGGCGCCCCAGTTCCCGGTTAATTCGCGATATCTTAGAAAGGGGATCCTGGAGGGCCTGGGAAATGGCGCCATGGTCGATGATGGTTCGGTTGATTTCACGTTTAGATTTTGTGGCAAGAACGGCCTGGATATCGTTTTTAGTTCCAATGAGGCTGTGAAGGTAGATGCCCGGAACGCCTTTAAGTACCAGGGCAATCAGGCGTGAGGCGACGAAACGCTTAACCTGAAAGGCGATGTCCTCATCACTCTCTTCCTGGTTGAGCGCGCTGAACCAGGTGATGTTTATTTCATACGGCTCCTCTTCCCCGCTTTCCCCTGCCTTGTAGGAAATCAGCCCTCCCCGTTCCGTGGCCATTTCGATAATGAAGTCGATGTCGTCTTCCGAGAGGATATTCTTGACCGCCATGAGGCCGATTCCGTCGTGCGAATCAAGAAAGTTGAAGAATGTGGTGGCCCCGGAAGGCGGATTAAGGGTTTTTGCCCAGTTGCTCAGGGCTGTGGCGTTCTCCGCGTAAAAGGTATAGAGGACGAGAGGGGGTAGAGCGAAGTTATAAACCATTTGCGCTTCATCATACCCGTTGCCGAAGTAGGAGATATTTTCTTCATGGGGGACGTTGGTTTCTGTAATCAGCGCTACGTGGGGAGCCACCACATCCAGAATATCCCTGAAGAGTTTGACGATTTCATGCGTCTGTCTCAAGTGGATGCACCGCGTGCCAGGTTCCCTCCAGAGATAGGTTACGGCATCCAGCCGGATGATATCCGCCCCCCGCCGGACATACATCAGGAGAATCTGCAGGACACGAAGCAGGACCCGGGGATTTTTATAATTCAAATCAATCTGATCCTCTGAAAAGGTGGTCCAGACATACGCGGGGCCGTTGATGGTAATATATTTTGTCAGGATATCAGAGGTTCGGGGCCTGAAGATGAGCTTCCTCTGGTCGCGGGTCAGGTCGTTAGGAGACTTAAAGGCAACAAAAAAGTCTTTGTATAAAGGATTCCCATTCAGAAATTCCTGGAACCACCGGCTCTTTGAAGAAACGTGGTTGATGACACCGTCAAACATCAACCGATAGTGCATCCCCAGATCTTCGATATCATGCCATGTGCCCAAGTGGGGATCAACGGTCTCAAAGTCGATAATCGAGAATCCGCGGTCGGATGAATAGGGAAAGAAGGGGAGGATGTGAAGGGTATTGATGTTTCCTCCCAGATAGGTATCGCAGAACTTGGCCAGGGTGGCCAGAGGGGAGCGCTCCTCCCCTCTTAGCAGATCCCCGTAGGTAATAAGAATGATATCCTTTTCCGTGAAACGTTCGGCTGGATTGAGATACTTCTCGTTCTCTATCATCTCCGGGGGCTTGAAGGCATAATAGACCTTCATGATTCTTTCCAGTTCCGGCATAACTTCTTCCGCTGCTTCCCTGCCATATAAGAGCTCGAGACGGTTGAAGATTCTTTCTCTGTTGGCCTGCGGAATGGAGAGAAGAGGAAGAGTATAGTCCGGCTCGGGGTTGTGGAGGGTTTTGTGGTATTTCCTTCCCTCCGGCTTTACCATTTTTTTCACAGGTATATTCATCACGACACGTCATCTCTCAATCAGCCAATACCTCTTTGATCTTTTCCTTCAGGGCGTTTACGTCGCTCTCGTCCGGATGCCCTATAGCCGCATCGGCATCAGCAATCCATTCGGGCGGATTGGGACGGGCCTTCACCTTTTCAAGCAGACCTGCATTGACTTCCCCCTGGCAGTCGAAAGAACCGACGATGTTTGCACCTTCCGCAAGGGATTTTGCTGTTTCCATGGCCTTCTTCGCATGGTCTGAACCGGTTGCGGCTCCATGGGTGGCAAAAAGGAATAGCTTGGTGCCCCTTACTTTCTTCAAGTATTCCGTGGATTTTGGATCAGGATTACCCGCCTTGAGCCAGAAGCCCACGGCGACAAAGTCATAACCCTTGGGGTCAGGAGCTTCCTCAACCGGGGTAATCTTTTTCCCTTCCGGAAGGGCCTCAAAAACAGCCTCGGCCAGTTTCTTGGTGTTCCCTGATTGGCTTGAATACACAACGAGTGATTTCATTTTAGACCTCCTTTTTTATTAATTCGGTTGAAATGCTGACAAGTTTAAATCTGATTATAAATGTAGGATTGTCAAGTTTTTGCACCCACCCTTAACAAGGAATGCTCCTTAAGAGAAAAGGGCGAGACAATCCCGCCCACGAGTAAGAGACACTTTGGGTAAAAGGGTTATCGGCAATTGGGGCAGACATCGAAGAAATCTTCAGGGAGGTTTTTCGCGCGTTTCGCAAAATACTCCACCTGATATTCTGGGAAGAAAGGTTCCCCACAAACCTTGCAGACCTTCATGGGAAGGGTTCGCTGCCACCGTTTGATGGTGCGAGATTCAGGCGTCTGAACCATCTTAATGGCGTCCACAGGACAGACATAAACACAGGCCCCACAGGCTATACAAGATTGTGAGGGTTCCTTGAAGGGAGGGGTAGGCACGCGGTCCGGTCCCCTTCCGGCAAACCCGATGGCATTCACGCCCACGACCTCATCACAGACCCGGACACAAAGGCCGCATAGGATACAGGTTTCTTCACTTACCTGAAACCGTGGGTGTTCCACGTCAATCCCATATTCCTGAGCCAGTTCGCGAATCTCTGGCACCTTGTAACACCTTGCCAGAAGCAATTCCATTATCATTTTGCGGTTCCGGCGGATACGATCGGACTGGGTGGTTACCGAGATTCCCTCTTTGACGGGGAACGTACAGGAGGTCACCAGCTTTTTCCGCCCCCCTTCTTCTACCTCGACCATGCACATCCGACAGGCACCGTAAGGTTTGACTTCATCGTTGTGACAGAGGGAAGGGACGTCCGCACCCGCATCCCTCGCGACCTGGAGAAGCATGGCGCCTTCTTCTGCCTCTACCGTTTTTCCATCAATTGTGAGATGAACCTTTGCCATGATTCGTTTCCTCTATTTCACAGTTACGGCATCAAATTTACAGACATCCTTGCAGGTTCCGCATTTGATGCACTTTGTTTGATCAATTGTATGGGGTTCCTTCTTTTCACCGGAAATGGCGTCCACGGGGCAGTTACGCTTGCAGGCGCCGCACCCCGTGCATTTGTCCGGGTCAATTTCATAGGTGATGAGAGCCTTGCATACACCAGCCGGACACCGTTTTTCCCTAATGTGAGCCTCGTATTCCTCACGGAAGTACCGAATAGTGCTCAATACGGGGTTGGGGGCTGTCTGACCCAACCCGCAGAGGGATGCATCTTTCATGACCGCCCCTAATTCTTCAAGGAGTTCAATGTCCCCTTCCTGCCCACGCCCCTCGGTGATATCCTCCAAGATCTGGGACATCCGAAGCAACCCTTCCCGACAGGGGGTACACTTTCCACACGATTCTCCCTTGAGGAAATTTACAAAATATTTCGCCACATCCACCATACAGGTTGTCTCATCCATGACGATCATACCGCCCGACCCCATCATGGACCCAACCTCTGTCAGCTTGTCAAAATCGACGGGGATATCAATAAGGGATTCTGGAATGCACCCCCCGGAGGGTCCCCCCGTCTGGACAGCCTTGAATTTTTTACCATTAGGGATCCCGCCCCCGATATCGAAGATGATCTCCCGCAGGGTGATCCCCATGGGGACCTCTACGAGCCCTGTATTATTGACCTTCCCAACCAGGGAGAAGATCTTTGTGCCTTTGCTTCCCTCGGTCCCGATCTGGCTGTACCAGTCCGCCCCTCTGTTGATGATAACGGGGACATTCGCCCACGTCTCCACATTGTTGAGATTGGTGGGTTTCCCCCAGAGACCGCTTTCCACAAGGTGGACATATTTGGAACGGGGCTCCCCGGGTTTCCCCTCGAGGGAGGCAACCAGGGCGGTTGACTCCCCGCAAACAAAGGCGCCACCCCCACGATTGATGTGGATATCAAAGGAGAAATCCGTCCCCAGAATGTTTTCCCCCAACAGGCCAATTTCCTTTAATGTACTGATTGCAATTTCCGCGTGTTTGACTGCCAAGGGATATTCATTCCGGACATAGATGTAGCCCTCGTCCGATCCAATGGCGTAGGCACCAATGAGCATTCCTTCTATAACACTATGGGGGTTCCCTTCTAACAAACTCCGGTCCATGTAGGCACCAGGGTCACCCTCATCGGCATTGCAGATGACGTATTTTTTATCACCGGCGGCATTCCGGCAGCTTTCCCATTTACGCCCTGTAGGGAATCCACCGCCGCCCCTTCCCCGCAAACCGGATTTCTTGATTTCCTCGATAATCTCATCCGGCTTCATGCTAAACAGGGCCTTGGTCAGGGCCTCATACCCACCGATGAAGAGATAATCTTCCAGACTGGTCGGGTCGATCAACCCATTGTTGCCGAAAATAATTCTTTTTTGCAGGTTATAAAAAGGGACATCCTCTTCATAGGTGGCCACGGCCCCCGTCTGGGGATGGGTATAAAGGAGGCGCTCAATAACCTTTCCGTCTCTCAGGGTTGTTGTCACAATCTCAGGGACATCATCGACCTGAACCCTCTGGTAAAAAATTTTCTGGGGATAAATGACAATCAGAGGACCACGTTCGCAGAAACCGTGGCAGCCTGTGGTTCGCACCCCCACCTTATCGCTCAAACCGGCCTTTTCAATCTCCTGCCTGAATGTGGAAACCACATTCATACATCCATGAGCGTGACACCCCGTTCCAGTACAGATGGTCACGAGTGTCTGATTGGGATCCCTCGCTTTTTGAATTTCTTCTCGTAATACCTTCAGATCCTGCTGGGAATGAACTTGTCTCATCGATTAGCCCTCTGCCTTCTTCAACGTTTTGTAGATTTTGTCCCACTTGGGGGGATTCATCTGCCCATGGTATTCCCCATCAACCACCACAATAGGACCCAAGGCACATGCGCCGAGACAGTTGACGGTTTCCAGGGTAAATTCCATATCCTTGGTTGTTTCTCCAGGACCAACGCCGAAATCCCGAATCATCTTGTCAAGGATTCTGCCCCCGCCTCTTACGTGACAGGCCGTGCCCGTACACACCTGAATGATATGTTTCCCCCTGGGTTTGAGACTGAAGGCCTTGTAGAAGGTGGCGACAGCATAAATCCTGACAATGGGGATATCAAGTTTTTGAGAGATAAGCTCCAAGGCTTCTCTCGGAAGGTAATTTTCCTCCGCCTGCACGTCCTGAAGGATGGGGATCAATTGGGCAGGGTTTCTGCCATAGCGGTCAAGGATGGCATCTAATGTTTCCGGACTCATGATAGCTCCTCACTAAAACGAACCTTTGCTAACAATTTGTTGTATTCTTTTGTAACACGTTCCTGAATCTTTTCTATAAGATCGGGGGTCAGGTGCCTGAACCGGCCCTGAATCTTAAGATAATCCTCAACGGGCCGCAGTTTGGGTACCTCAACAGTCAGGTGGTATTTTCCCTCTTCCACTTCATAAAGGGGAAAAACAGCCGTTTCCACTGCGAGCCTTCCCGCGCGAATGGTGAGGTCTGGAGGCAACCGCCACCCTGTGGGACAAACCGAAAGAATGTGAATATAGGCAGGCCCTTCAACCTTGGCGGCCTTTTTAACCTTTTCCATGAGGTCGAAGGGATAACTTGGACAGGCGGTAGCCACATAAGGAATGTTATGAGCCACGGCGATCTCAGGCATATTCTTCTTCCACGTCACCTGCCCCGGTTTGACCTTCCCAGCCGGCGATGTGGTGGTCGCAGCCCCGAATGGGGTGGAGGAGGAGCGTTGGATGCCCGTGTTCATGTAGGCCTCGTTGTCATAGCAGACATAAATAAAGTTGTGTCCCCGCTCCAGGGCGCCGGAGAGGGCCTGGAGGCCGATGTCTGAGGTTCCGCCATCGCCGCCCATCGCGAGAACATTGATCTTCTTTTTTGGAATTCTTCCCTTTCTCATCAGGACCTTGAGCCCCGCTTCTACCCCTGACGCGACGGCCGCTGCGTTTTCAAATGCCACGTGAATCCACGGGACCCGCCAGGAGGTGGTAGGTAAGGGGGATGAGACAATTTCCATACAGCCTGTGGCGCAGGCAACCACTGTATTCCGTCCCAAGGCCTTCCCTACGAGACGAACGCCTAAGACCTCTCCGCATCCCTGACACGCCCGGTGACCCGGAGCGATATATTCCCCTTTTGGCAGCAGCCTGACAGCATAGACATTGAAATTTTCCATTATTCCCTTGCTCCATAGATTTCGTACCCCGCGATGTCTCCAGAGGCGATCCGTTGCTGGGCACGTTTATACATTTCTTGATAGTCCCTGGGGGCCACATCCCGACCCGCCAGGCCGGCGATAAAGTCGACGACCTTGGGGGGATTGTCCCACGTGTAAAGGGCGGAACGCAGCTCTGAGGCCACTGGCCCCCCCGGCCCCCCGTAAGACGTAGCACGATCAATAACGATCAGAGTTTCCACGTCTTTAACGGCGTTCCAGAAGGCCTCATATGGAAAGGGGCGCCAGAGCCGAATCTTGCATAACCCAATCTTTTCCCCTTCCTCGCGCATGGCATCGACAGCCGTGGAGGCCGTTTCCCCGAAGCTTCCCATTGTGATGAAAAGCGTTTTGGCATCCTCGGCCTTGTAGGTTTCAACGGGATGGTAATAACGACCCGTCAAATCTCCAAACTCGTTCCAGATTTCTTCTATAACGGGAAGAGAGGCCTTAAGCCGCTCATCCTGGGCCTTTTTGGTTTCCGTATAGAGATCCGGCATGGCAAAGGCTCCCATGGTAACGGGATTGTCCGGGTGAAGGCGGTAAACCGGTTTGTAAGGCGGAAGGAATTTATCAACCGTTTCCTGATCCATGAGTTCGATAGGCTCGATGACATGAGAAAGAATAAACCCATCCATGTTGACCATGAAGGGAAGCACGACGCGGTGATCCTCCGCGATTTTAAAGGCTGCAAGCGTCATGTCAAAGATTTCCTGACCATTATCCCCAAAGGCCTGGATCCACCCGCAGTCCCGAACCATCATGACATCAGTATGATCATTCCAGATACTCAGGGGCCCTGATAAAGAGCGATTTGCCAAAATCATGACAATGGGAAGTTGCATGGCAGAGGCGATAAAGACAATTTCTGACATCAGTGCCAGTCCCTGGGAACTCGTACATGTAAAAGTCCTGGCCCCGGCGGCCGACGTCCCGCAGCAGACACTCATGGCAGAATGTTCCGATTCCACCGGGATGAACTCCGCATCCAGCTCTCCATTGGCGACAAACTCGGATAAATGCTCAACGATATGGGTTTGGGGGGTGATAGGATAGGCTGCTACGGCATCCACATTTGCCAGGCGTACTGCCTCGCTTGCGGCAATGGACACCTCCATTCCAACGCGTTTAGGCATTATTCTTCCTCCTCAACTAAGCGAATGGCCCCGGTAATACATTCCCTTACACAGATGCCACATCCCTTGCAATAATAGAGATCGGCCTCAAAATAGTTGTCTTCCGTTTTGTAGATAGCGGCATCGGGGCAATAGATATAGCAGACACCACACTGAATACACCGGTCCTTGTCCCAGACGGGACGCATGGAGCGCCAGTCTCCACTTTTGTATTCGGCAGCATTGCCGGGTTCCGTGATGACACATCCAATATTCAGGTCTTTCCAGGTCATCTGATCAGCAGGTTTCACCTTGTTTCTCCCTTGATTTATTCCAGGATAGTTGTTTTCTCGTAGGCCTCTTCGTAGGCCCTGATATTCTTCTCCGCGATCTTCCCAAACCTCTTTTTGAGAGGCCCTTCGAGGGCATCCTTTTCAAGGAGCCCCGTGACCTTGATCAAGGCCCCCAGCATGGTGGTATTGGTGATGGGGAGCTTCAGGATTTCCATGGCGATGTGAGTGGCATCCACCGTGGCGGTCTTTTGCGTGATCTTCAGAAGGTCTCGGATGTGTTTTCCATCATACTTGGTGTTGCAAATCAGGGTTCCGTCCGGTTTGAGGCCCTGTTCCACATGGGCGATGGTTAAAACGGATGGATCCAGCACGATGACAACATCGGGTTCATAGATGTTAGCCCTTAACCGGATGGGGGCATCACTGATTCTGCAAAACGCAACGACCGGAGCCCCTCGGCGCTCCGGGCCGAAACTCGGGAAAGCCTGGGCATATTTACCGTGCTCAATTGCGGCAACGGCCATTAGTTCCGCAGACGTTACAGCTCCCTGCCCTCCTCTACCATGGAAACGGATTTCTATCATGGATATTCACCTTCCATTTGAATTTTACCCGTCATAGCAAAGTTTGCAGTTTGAGTCAATGAAAAATTTACATTTTATCATAATTTATCGGGCTTTTCAGGCTCTTCCCCAGGGAAAGGTCCCTCTTTTTCTTCCGATTCGGTTTCCTGTTCCCCTTTTTTCGCGTGGGACTTTTCTGGCTGGTCTCCCTCAGATTCCTCCTCTCCCTTTTCCTCTACCCTTTTTCTCCCAAAAATCTTGGCAACCCAGACGCTGATTTCATATAGGGCGAGAAGTGGTCCCGCCATCATCAACTGGGTCATGACATCCGGAGGGGTCAGAATAGCCGATACCACAAATACGAGGAGGATGGCATACTTTCTCTGCTTCCTGAGCATTTTGTCGTTGACGATGCCAATTCGGGAGAGAAAGAGGACGAAGAGGGGGAGTTCAAAGATGACCCCGAAGGCAAAGAGGAGCTTGGCGCAAAACCCGAAATATTCCTTGATAGTGGGCATGGGGCGAATGTATTCTGTGGCAAATCCCAGGAAGAACTTGAATCCAAAGGGGAAAACCACGAAGTAGCCAAAAAGGGCCCCTCCGACAAAGAAAAGAGAAGAAAAGAAAACAAACGGGATAACGTAACGCTTTTCATGCCTGTAGAGGCCGGGAGAGATAAAGGCCCATATCTCGTAAAGTACGATCGGAGAGGCCAAAAAGATCCCTGCCAGCAACGATACCTTCAGGTAGGTAAAGAATGCCTCGGGAAGGCTGGTAAAAATCAGCGTCGATTTGGGGGGCAGGGAAACAATAAGGGGTTTCATCAGAATTTCGAAAAGCTGCTTCGAGAAAAAATAACAGACCAAAAAGCCCACAGCGACGGCCGCGACGGAAATCAGCAAGCGGCGTCTCAGCTCTTCAAGGTGTTCCGTAAAGGGAATTTTTTCCTCTTCTGATACCGAGCTCATGGGGTAAAGTCTTGGGATTTTTCAGGGGGAGTATCTTCTCTGTCTGGGAGCTTCTGTGAAGAAGCCTCTTCGGGAGAGGTTTCTTCAGCCAAGGCATCTTCGGGCTGGACACCTTCAGACGGTTTGTCTTCAGTTGAGGCGGCTTTTCTGGAGGAAGAAGTCTCCTCTTCAACGGGGACATTTTCATCCACAGATGTCAGGTCGTTGAGATCCAGCTCGTTCAGCCCGATATTTTCCTTGACCTCGTCCGTTGCCTTCTTAAACTCGCGCAAGGCCTTCCCCAGATGTTTGGCAAGTTCCGGAAGGCGCTTGGGGCCAAAAATAATCAGGGCAATGGCCAATATTACAAGCAATTCTGTCATGCCAATGCCGAACATAAGTTCTACTCCCTCTTCCGCATGTAAGCTTATAACATAGGCGAAACTCTCCCGCAACTGGAGTGGAAAATAGAGAGAGTTTTCTCTTTCGGGTTTATATCAGGGCTTTTTCTGTCCGGATGCAATTTCGGCCGGAATGTTTGCAGAGGTAAAGGGCCTGGTCAGCCGCCTCGACGATGGCGTCTATTGATCCCTTCTCCAGGCTGTCCGCAATACCAAAAGAGGCGGTAACTTTCAGCTCAAGGCCTTTTTTTTCATCCGTGAAAAGGGTGGAATTGATGGTGTCGAGGATGCGTTGGGCAACAACCTGAGCCTTTCCCAGTGTGGTTTCAGGAAGCAGTACCGTAAACTCCTCTCCCCCGTATCGGAAAACGGCATCAATTTTACGTACCGTCTCTTTCAATAAACTGCCGAATCTCATCAAAACGGCGTCGCCTATCTGATGCCCGTAGAAATCATTGAAGCGTTTGAAATGGTCGATATCAATCATGATAACAGAAAAGGCATTCCCATAGCGCTTGGATCTTTCAAATTCCTGTTCGATGCGCTTATTCCAGCTTCTCCGGTTCAGGAGTTGCGTTAAGGGATCAATCTGTGACTGGGATTCAAGATCCTTGATAACCTCTTCCTTTTCCGAGAGGTCTTTTTTGGTTTCGGCCAGGCTTTCCATAAGCTGGTGATTTGTTGCCTGAAGCTTTGTTACCTCATCAAGGAGTTTCTGCAATCCATCTTTATGATGTGCCTGGCCGGAATACTCCAGGATGGAATCGACGGATCGGTCTATAGAAACAACATTTTCCCTGTTTTCTTCCTCGAACATAGAAATGGAAAGTTGCAGAGAGGAAAGAAGCCCTCCTGCTTCCGAAAGAACCGCCGAAAACTGTTGCTCGAGGTTTTTTTCATCTTCAACCAGATACTTTAGAACCCGGTCTTTTTTGAGCTTCCGTGCCGCATCGATGAACTCACTTTCATAGACAAGGGGAGTAGGAAGGCGCTTGGAGGCAACAATACTTTTCAGTGCAGAACGTGCGATTTCAGCAATATCCCTGCTAAGATTTTTCAAGATTGTTTCCACCTTTTCTTTTCTATTATACATATTCCATATAATATTTCAAGAACACGTTAGAATTACGAAGAAGTTGGTGGGTAAACAAGAAAAAAAGGCACAAAATAACAGCTGTCAAGATTGAAATCTCTGTCGCAAGCGTTTAGGATTCCTTAAACCTCAAAAAAGGAGTGCTTATGGCAAAAATAGCCGTTATTATACCCGGGGAATTGGATAAG
The DNA here is from genome assembly GCA_027073795.1 of bacterium. Lineage (GTDB taxonomy): Bacteria > Desulfobacterota > S145-22 > S145-22 > S145-22 > S145-22. Next base: position 11,633 of record JALTEW010000353.1, read on the forward strand.
GCAGCCCTGGATGCGCGCGTCCAACACATGAAACGTTATGTCACCTCACCGGATGAGGTTGTTCCCTTCACGTTTCAAGGGGAGGTCAGAGGGATTAAAACGGGAGCGGATGTCTCTCTTTTAGCGCAGGAAACCATGGAACTGACGGTTAGGGCTGAGCAGGAAGGATGCGACGCGGTGGTGATTCATGGGATTTGCGATTTTGGTATCGAGGCAGCACGTGGGGCGGTCGATATACCGGTGGTGGGTCTGGGCTCGGCAGTCTTTCACCTGGCCTGTCAATTGGGAGACCGCATCGGCGTGGTGAGCAAGAGTGATGCGACGATCCCCGAATTTACAAGACGGATCTGGCTCATGGGCTGCGCCGACCGGATGACCTCCATGCGTCCCTTGAACATTGCCGAGCCAGCGTTGATTGACAAAAACCGTGAGCTGAAAAGGCGTTTTGTAGAAATCGCCAAGTATCAGATCGATGTAGAGGGTGCCCAGGTGATTGTGGCAGGGTATTCAGCGATATTCGGTGTGCTTCCGGAGGGATCCCGGGAAGAGATTGAGGGAATACTTGGGGTGCCCGTGCTGGACGGCGTGCCGGTTGCCATCAAGACAGCGAAGATGTTGGCTGAGTTATCGCTGTTGCAGAGCCGAAAGACCTATCCCAAGAGGAAATAAATGTAAATAGACCGTCAGGGACGGAAAGATGAGAGGAGATATCTGAGGGCCTGTAGGTCACCTTCCTTCGGAGCACGCAGGGGTAAACGAGGAAATCCCCCCCTCATATCCCATCTCGTCCATCGCCGCTTTTAAACTTGTACATCTGCGAATAGCGGATACCTGCAGCCATTTCTTCCAACCGATCCTTGCTTAAAGGCGTGGTTTTGACGGAAGAGTTGATGCATTCGCAAAAAGCTGGGTTATGCCACAAGCGGCAAGCTATGAGGAATGAACTTCGCGACTTAAGTCCGAAAATTGGGAGAATCTTTTCAAGAAATGTCAGATTTTTGAAGGAAAACAAACCCTTAAACAGGGAACAACGAAAGAAATTCCTGAAATACCTGAACCGCCTTTATTGACATTTCACTTCTCTCTTCCTATAAAATCTTCAGCGCTTATAAAGATCCTGTGGTGGAAGGAAATCGATGATGGAAAAGAAATTGAGAGAGACCTTCATGCAGCGCGTTAAAGAGGAACCCTTCGCGAGGCGGTTCGGCATCGAGCTTGTCTCCATTGGAGAGGGCACATCGAAGGTGAGGTTGACCACTACACCGGAAATGAATAACCTCTTTGACATGATTCACGGGGGAGCGATTTTTGCCCTGATCGATGAGGCGTTTGAAACGGCCTCCAATTCCCATGGCACTTTGGCCGTCGCCCTGAATATGAATATCACCTATCTCAATGCCCCGGCTCCCGGCGCCGTGCTGACCGCAGATGCGAGGGAAATCAACCGAACCCGTAAAACAGCCTCCTATGACATCCGCGTGACCGACGACCAGGACACCCTCATCGCTGTATGCAGCGCCCTCGTTTATCGGAAAGGAAAACCGCTGCCTTTTCTCGAACAAAAATCGGATGAATAGCTGTTTTTTTAATGTACTCTAAAAAAGGCAGAATGAGACGGCAATGGAAAAGGCTTCAAGCTCAAAGCGTACGCGTCCTTCGACTGGAGAAGCGTTTAAAGCTTATGTTTTTTGCTTCAGCTTTTAGCCTTCGACTTATAAAAGCCACTATGTCTTAAACACATTCAGGGTCTTTTATTATGTCTAACATGAACCACTATCTCCAGCCCACTTTCTTTATGGACTGGGACCATCCGGATATCCTAACCCTGTCCAAATCCCTTACCAGAGGCGCTGACAATGAGGGAGAAAAGGCCAAGCAACTCTTCTATTTTGTGAGGGATGAAATCCGCTACAATCCTTATTCCCCCTTTGAAAAAAGGGAAGACTACCAGGCCCATCTCATACTGAAACGGAAAGAAGGTTACTGTATCCAGAAGGCCATTGTCTTGGCTGCCCTGGCAAGGGCCTGCGGGATTCCTGCCAGGTTACGCCTTGCCGATATTCGGAACTATCTATCCCCTCCCAAACTTTTGGAGATGATGGAAACAGACATCTTCTACTTCCATGGATACAACGAACTGTTTCTCTGGAACCGCTGGATCAAGGTCACCCCCACCTTCGATATACGAATGTGCCAACGTATTGGTCTCGTCCCTGTCGAATTCGATGGAACCCACCCCGCCCTGTTTCACTCCCACACCCGGGACGGGCGGCTTCATGTGGAATACGTCCGTCAACGGGGATATTATGCCGATTTTCCGTTCGACGAAGTCATCAAAGGCTTCTACGATCTCTATGGAACCGAGATAATAAGGCGCTGGGAAGAGGTAAGTAGGCAAAACAGACAAAATTTTCTAAACGGTGAAAAGCCATGAACGAAAAGAAAAAAATTACCTTTGCCATCCCCATTCGCTTCAGGGACCTGGATGCCATGGGGCACGTCAACAATGCCACGTTTCTGACCTATTTCGAGGAAGGGCGCACGGAGTTTTTCGTTCGGGTCCTGAAGAGTAAATCCGTGAAAGATTTCCCTTTCATCCTTGCCCAGGTGACATGCAGATACATTCACCCTATCAAACTAAACGAAAAGATTGTTCGGGAAGCTGTGTGGATTTCCAGAATTGGGGCCAAGAGTTTCAACTTTGCCTACGAGATCTACCGTGATGGCGACCCTGAATGGCTCTTCAGCACGGGTGAATCGGTACAGGTTTATTACGACTACGACAGGGGAACAAGCCTTGAAATCCCAGAAAGTTTCAGACAGATAGTGGACCCTTATGTCAATAAATCTTAAGAGCAACGCTAATGTCATATCAACTATCAACTAACGCATATAAATATGCACATTTTCATGCTAACTCTTTCGGCTGGGTGCCCTAAATACAGGGGAAGCGTGGCTATCCTCCCCAAAAATCCTAAAAAAACGGTAAGACTTCGATTACGTAGAAGGTGATGTTAAAAACAACCGTGTCCCCTGTTTCCACAAAAATCTGCCGGAACTTTTTTCAAAGCTAATAAATTTCACATCACCGCGCTAATTTACCTTGACACACCCTCTGCTTTCCTTTAAAACTTAAAAAATATTTAAGTTTTAAAGGAGGATCAAATGGTATTATTGGCCGAAGTAAAAAAACACTACGGGAAGCAAAAGCTTTTTATCAACGGTGAGTGGATCGAATCTAAATCATCTGTTCTTCACAAAAACACCAACCCTGCTACGGGCGAAGTCATCTCGGAATTTCCCACAGCCACGAAAGAAGAGGCCCGTGCCGCCGTGGAAGCAGCAAGCAATGCCTTTAAAACCTGGAAAAGGGTTCCTCTCCGTGACAGGGCCTTACTGCTTTTTAACCTGCGGGCCAAGCTTGAGGAGCACTACGATGAGTTATGTCGTATTCTGACCCAGGATCACGGCCGTACCATCGGAGAAGCCAGAGGCTCCGTTAGACGCGTCATCGAAAATGTCGAATCGGCTTGCAGTGCCTTGTACGGCATGCCCAAAAGCAATGAACATATCAACCAGGTCGCCAATGGCATTGATCAATACCTCATCTGGGAACCTTTAGGTCCCTTCCTCATTATTACACCTGGCAACATCCCCATGCATGCGTGGTCCTCTTTCGTGCCCTATGCCATGGCAGCCGGATGTACCGTGGTCGTCAGTCCGAGTCGGCAGGACCCCGTCGCCGCTGAAGCTGTCATCAAGGTTGCCCAGGAAGCGGGATTCCCAAATGGCGTTATTAACCTCATCCATGGCGGGCGGGAAATCAACAAGGAAATTCTGTCACAGCCGGAAATCAAGGGCATTGGGTTCATCGGCTCCAATCGTGCAGGGCATGAACTCTTCGAAATGTGCGGCAAGTTGCGTAAAACCTCCTCTATCAATGGAAACGGAAAAAATCACGTCGTTATCATGCCCGATGCTGACCTTGACCAAACTGCCCAGTGGTTGCTCAGGGCGTGTTTCGGGATGACGGGGCAACGCTGCCTCGGTGCGGATAACATCGTCATCGTTGGGGATATCTATGACGAGATGAGGGAAAAATTCAAACAGGCCGCAGCAAGTATGAAGCTGGGCTACGGCCTTGATGAAGAAACCGACTTAGGACCCCTTACGACCCAAGCAGGTAGAGAAAAGGTGGAAAAGTGGATCGACCTCGCCCTCAGCGATGGCGCAAAACTTATTCTCGACGGCCGTAATCCCAAGGTTGAAGGGTATCCCAAGGGATATTTTCTCGCCCCTACCATTCTCGAGGGTGTGAATGTCGACATGAAATCCGCCAGGCAAGAGGCCTTTGGACCCGTAGCATCCCTTATTCGAGGCGACAACCTGGATCAGGTCATTGAATGGATTAACACCAAGACAAGCCTCGGTCACTCGGCCTGTATCATGACGCAGGATGGCAGGAACGCGCGAAAGTTTATCCAGGAAGTCAATACCGGCAATGTCGCCGTGAACGTAGCAGTGGCCCAACCTTACGCCTTTTTCCCCCTGGGATCCCGCAGGGAATCGTTTGTGGGAACGGCAAAATCCCGCATGGCCTCCATGCGGATGTTCATGGACGAAAAACTCGTCATCTCGCGATGGGTTTAAACACCCGGGGTATTGCCTTGACAGGCAGGGCCGTCGGTTTTATAAGGTGAAGTCATGAAACTTGACCACGTCGCCCTCATCGTTTCCAACTTGGAAACGTCTTTGAGTTTTTACGTCGAATTCCTCGGCCTTAAGATTAAAAGGGAATTCGCGCTCACGGAAACGGAATCCCGTGCCCTGTTCAATATTTCCGCTCCCGCTCGGGCTATCCAGCTTATCATGGAAGAGGGGATGATTGAGCTCTTCGATTTTGAAGGGGGCACCAGCCATGCCAACCGGCTTTCATCTCCCCCGGCTAATGGATTGTTCCATTTCGCCCTTCATGTTAACCAGCCCATTGACGAATTTGTTGGCAGGGCGCGACAAAAAGGCATCCCTGTTTTCTCCCTCGCGAGGGGGGAACATTATGTTTATTTTATCCAGGACCCGGACGGGGTGCTGATTGAGACTATGCAGTGAAAAAGGTAGATCTTCATTCTCACAGCACCGTTTCAGATGGAAGTTTCTCACCTGAAGAGGTCATTCACAAGGCCGCCGAGATAGGTCTTGCGGCCATTGCCCTGACGGATCATGACAACATCGACGGCGTGAATGTGGCGATGGAGGCAGGAAAGGCTGTAGGGATTATGGTCGTTCCAGGGGTTGAAATTAGCGCCCAGTTTGAAGGAGGAACGCTTCACATCCTCGGATACTTTTTTAATCCCCGAGACGAAAAACTTCGTGAAAAGCTGTCCCTTTTCCAAAAGGCCCGGGCAGAGAGAAACCCAAGAATCGCGAAGAAACTTCAGGGGCTTGGAATTGACATCACCTATGAGGAAGTTCAAAAAATCGCTGGCTCCCCCCAGGTAGGGCGCCCCCATTTCGCACAAATTCTTATCCGGAAGGGTATTGTCAAGGACTTAAACGAAGCCTTCGAACGGTTCTTAGGGAAGGGCAAGGCCGCTTATGTGGACAAGTATCGTTGCCCCCCCGAGGAAGCATTTGAAATGATCCAGGCCGCAGGGGGGGTAGCTGTGCTTGCCCATCCCTTTACCCTGAATCTCTCCGACAGTGCTCTGGTCACTATGATTCGGAAATGGGCGAGCCTGGGGCTTCGCGGCATGGAGGTTTTCTACCCTGAGCACTCAGAGGATATCATCGATCGCTATACCCGGATTGCTAACACCTTTAGCCTTATCAAGACCGGGGGGTCCGACTTTCATGGTAACAACAAGGAAGGTAGCATCCTGGGCGACTGTGGCCCACGCGGCTGCCCCACGATGGAAGTGGTGGAACAACTCAAACAGGCGGCGGGGGTTTCCTCGAAACATCCTGGGAAAGGATTTGAAATATGATTTGCCTTTTTCCCCATCGCTGCCTGTACCTGGACTTCACCGGAGCGTGAGATTTTTTTGGAAAAATCCTGCCAATCCTGTCTAAAAAAATCCGCGGCCTATTCTCGTTGTTCTCGTTCGTTCCGTTTGCCTCGCTAATAATTTCGAAGGAAAGAGAAACCACCCCCCTTCCCGAAAGCATTCCCATCCCGTTGCTTTTCCTTCATGCTTCGACCTTCCGCCTTCACCTAACTAAATCCGTGTCCCCTTGTTTTTGGGTTTTACTTCAGTTCTCGGAAAGGACTCAGGAAACGGCGGCATGAAATATCGTCTGCCTCAGCGGCGTCAAACGGCGATACCCATCTGGCGTCACTACCACCGTGTCCTCGATGCCGATGGCTGCCTTCCCTTCCAGAACCAGCTTGGGTTCTAAAGCAAAGGTCATCCCCTCCTCCAACGGAGTATTATCCATCTTCGCGATAAAGGGAGGGTCGTTGATCTCCAACCCGATACCATGACCGACAAAACTAACCTTGTTTCCGGGAGGGCCAAGGTAGATATCTGAAATCCCCTCCCTTTCAGCCTGTTCCAAACCAATCTCGAAAAGTTCCCTGCCCGTGACGCCGGGGCGTGTCGCCTCAAAGATGGTGCGCTCAATCCGAACCACGGCATGGTAAAGTTCCAAGTACCGTTTAGGCAAGGACCCGATACAGAACATCCGCGTTTCGTCAATCTGGTAACCCTGGAGGCAGATGCCGAAATCAACCATGATGGGTTCGTGCCGCTGGATAGGCTTTCTTGAGGCGCCAACGGGAAAGGCCGGAGAAAGGCCCAGTCCACCCATCGGGGCGTTGATATAACTGACCATTCCTCCACTTTCTCCACTCAGGATATGCCAACAATACGATTCGTCATTGAGGGAGCGCATCCTGAGCAGGCCCTCATGCCCCAGCGAAAAGGCCTTGGCCATCATCTCTCCCGCAAAGGCTATCTCCGTCATTCCCTCTTTCAGGATTCGGCGACCATGCTCATAGACCTGTCTTCCAACCCGGCCCGCCCGAGCCATGATGCCGATTTCATAGGGCGATTTGACGGATCTCTGAGCCAACAGGAGGGATGAAGCATCTACAAGGCGTGTGGCATCAAAGAGTTCCGCAAGAAACTGCCATTCCTTGACGGGTAAAACGTCCGCTTCCACACCCAGAACACGGGGCATTTTTCCGTAATGTTTGCGAACAACCTCAGGGATTTCTTTCCGGGAACGAATAGGTACTTTAACCTCAATACCAGATTCCACTACACCCCGCTTGTAATCCTTCTTTATCAAATGGATGGGATCCCCCTTAGCCGGAACAAAGAGATAGGAGCGCTGTAGTGTCCCTGCCAGGTAGAAGA
>JALTEW010000354.1 GCA_027073795.1 bacterium
GTTTTCATCCGGGGCAGCGTGGGCTACCGCGTGGGTATCCACATGAAATCGTTCGAAAAGCAGGTTCCCGTCATGGTCGTGGGCGGTAGCGCTCGTGACTTCCTTGGGGAATACCAGGCGGGGGGTGTTATTATCGTTTTAGGCCTGGATTTGCCACCAGGCGAGCCCATTGCGGGCTACATGGTGGGGACGGGAATGCACGGGGGCGTGATGTATATCCGTGGAAAGGTGGAACCTTGGCAGGTAGGTAAGGAGGTCAAAATCTTCGAGATCGATGAGGCGGATCGAGGAATCATGCTTCCCCACCTGAGAGACTTCGCCCATGCATTTCATCTTGATCTGAATACCCTTTTCAGTGGGCCTTTCCTGAAGATGATCCCCTATTCGAAACGCCCTTATGGACGCATCTACGCGTATTAGATGGGGGTGAAGCCCCTTTTTTATTTTGACGTTCCCTTCCAGGCAATCCCCTGGTGGGTTCCCCGTTTTATCAGCTCCGCCTCGATGCCTTTCAGGGTTTTCTGCTTTCTGAGTATCCATTTAGGGGCTATTAATCTGTCTGAGGGCGCATCCCCAGTCAGGCGCTGAATAACGGTGGAAGGGGGGAGAAGTTCCAGTGCGTCGCAGACGGTTGAAATGTATTCCTCCATTTCAAGAAGGTCAAAAGGGTTGTGCTCATACATCTTCGCGAGGCGCGTTCCTTTCAGGACATGAAGCATATGAATCTTTATGTCATCGATCCTCAAGGCTGCCAGATACCGGACCGTTTCAAGCATCATTTCCCGCGTCTCTCCCGGAAGCCCGAAGATGATATGGGCGCCGACCCGAAACGGTGTGTCCCGTGTTAGGCTAACGGCATTTTCAAAGGCCTCCACGCCATGTCCCCGCTGCATCCATACCAGGCTTTCTTCATGAACCGTCTGAAGGCCATACTCCATCCAGACCTGAACCCCTTGGAAGACCTCACGAATGACGTCAAGGATTTCGCGATTGACACAATCTGGGCGGGTCGCGATAGCCACGCCAATCATTCCTTCAAATCCGAGTGCCTGACCATAGATTTTTCTGAGAATCTCCGGTTTTTCATACGTATTGCTAAAGGCTTGGAAGTAAACGATAAATTTTTTCGCCTTGTAGCGCTTTAAAACTCGCTGAATACCATCCTCGATCTGTTCCCTGATGGGGAGGTTACGATGGACAAAGGGGGCCGCCGAGCCCCGGCTGTCACAGTAAATACACCCCCCGATTCCCTTGGTCCCGTCCCGGTTTGGACATGAGAACCCCGCGTCCACTGGCACGCGATAGACCTTCTCCCCAAAGGTTTCCTTCAAATAGGTGCTGAAATGATAATACAAAGAAAAAGGTTCCCGGGTCACTTCTTCAAAAAGATGGTTTGAATCGGGAAGGGAATCTCAATTCCTTCCTTGCCAAACCGATCGTGAATCATGCTGTTGATGTGGTCCTTCGCGTCAAGCATCTGGGTGTATTCCTCTACCCAGAAGATCATTAGAAGATTCAGGCTAAAATCCCCGAACTCTGTAAAATAAACGCTTGGGGAAGGGTCTTGCAGGATGGAGGGAACCTCCCGGGTCGTTTCAAGCATAATTCTCTTCGCCTTTTCGATATCACTGCCATAGGCAATCCCAACCTTTACACGGACCTTCACCTTGAAATCAGGGTAACAATAGTTCACGAGGCTGGCGTTGACGAGGGCCGTATTGGGTACCACCAAGATCGTGTTATCGAAGGTCTTGATGCGGGTGCTTCGCATCCCGATATCCTGAACATCCCCGATCTCCCCAGACGACAGCTCAATGCGGTCCCCTGGACGGAAGGGGCGATCAATCATGATGGAAAAGCCCGAAATCATGTTGGTTAGGGTTTCTTTTGCGGCGAGGCCAATGGCAAGGGAGCC
>JALTEW010000355.1 GCA_027073795.1 bacterium
CCCCAAGGGCTTTTCGGAAAGCTTCTGGCCAGCAAAACAAGGATTCCGGGCTTGAACCCAACACCCGGGTCCACAAAAAAAAAGGAGGGTTAGGTATGTTGAGGAAAACTTTTATCTTGTCACTGGTGATTGGTTTGGCGTTGTCCATAGGGGTAGGTATCCCGTCTCCCGTTTCCGCTGCAAAAGGGCCCATAAAAATTGGTGTGGTGCTTCCCTTGTCAGGCGGATTTGAGATTTACGGGAAGCTCGGCCTCCGCGGTGCAAAAATGGCTGTAGCCGAAATCAATGATGCCGGCGGTGTTCTTGGACGCAAGCTGAAATTAGTCGTCCTGGATAACAAGACAGATCCTAAGACATCGGTGGCCAATATGAAAAAAGCCATTCTAAAATACCACGTCGTGGCGGTTCTCGGTCCGGTGAGCTCGGCAGCCCGTGACGCCATGACCCCTGTGGCAGACAAGTACAAGACGCCCCTTTTGTACGGCATCGATTATGAAGGGGGTGTATGTAACCGGTATGTCTTCCTTTACAGCGCCATCCCGAGCCACGATCAGGACAAACTCATCCCCTGGATGGCTGAACATTATGGGAAAACTTTTTATGTGTTTGGCTATGACTATGTATGGCCCCACAAGATGGCCGAGGTTATCAAGCGCGATGTAAAAAAAGCTGGCGGCAGGGTTGTCGGAATCGAATACACGCCTTTTGGTGTCAAGGATTTTGCTCCCACCATCAACAAGATTGCAAAAAGCGGCGCAAAGGTTCTGATGCTTATTGTGCCAGGCGCAGACGGATTCACGTTCATAAAGCAATTCACCGAATTCGGCCTGAAGAAAAAGATTAAGATTGTCGCGCTGGCAAGTGATGAAAACTACCTGAAGGCCCTTACTCCCGAGCAGTCTGAAGGTATTTTCACCGCCTTACCTTTTATAGCGAGCCTGAACAAACCCGAAGCAAGGGATTTCGTGGCACGCCAGAGAAAGATGTTTGGCAAGGATGTGGTGGTGACATGGGCTACCTGCTCCCATTACGCCCTTGTTAAACTGCTGGCAAACGCAATCAAAAAGGTCGGATCCCTAAACAAGGAAAAAATCATCGACGCCATGGGGGATCAGACCATCACCGTCGGTAATGGACCAGAAACGATGAGGGCATCAGATCATCATGTGATTCTTAACATGCTTATCGGTGAATTCACACACGGCAAGCTTGTGGTTAAAAAGGACCTGGGAAGGGTGGTTCCCCCTGACCAGTGCAAGGCCCAAGGCAAAAAATGCCTAAACGAATAGTAAGATTATGCGCCCGCCCCGCTTTTGTGTAAGCGAGCGCTTCTTTTTTGGACGGGGGATTTAATAAGCTGGCATGTGCTGTTTGCGCATCCCAACACAGGCTCATTTAATCATGCGGGAGTTTTCCAGAGGAATCAAGACGGCAAAAGGAGGAGGAAGTGAAAAATAAGACCGGTGTTATCGTGGTTGATCTGCAGGCAGATTTTACCGAACTAAAAAACGGTGCCTTGGCCGTTCCCGATACCGGCCCGGACTATGTGGAAAAGGTTAGAAAGGCGACGGAAGAGTACAATAAGAGGGGCCTTTTGGTTTATGCCACGCAAGACTGGCATCCTGAAAACCACTGCAGCTTCGCGGTAAACCATCCGGGGGCCAGTGTTTTTGAAACCGTTGAATTGGGTGGGCGTAAGCAGATATTGTGGCCAATACACTGCGTGAGGCACACCCCTGGCGCCGAGATATTGCTTCCTGGTTACCTTTTTACAGGGATAATTCAGAAAGGCACGGATTCCGAATTTGATTCCTACTCTGGGTTTGCCGATGATGGCGGCGCATCTACCGGCCTTGAGGGCATCCTTAAAGCGAATGGGATAGGAAATCTGATAATTTATGGGCT
>JALTEW010000356.1 GCA_027073795.1 bacterium
GTGCATATCCCGTCTGCCGTGTATGCGTTTGCCCCGTCAGAGCACTCCTGCCCGTCGTATGTGTCAGAGCATGCAGCACGGCATGTTCCTGAAATGCAAAGGCCTGATGTGCATTCACTTCCGCTGGTGCATGCACAACCTTCAGGTATTGTTGTTGTCCAGTATGTAGGTCCATCAACATCGCAATAATATGTTGCACTGTTTGATGTTGTTGTATCGCAATTAACATTATCAGTGCTTACAGAATTACTATCACCTGCAGAATTACAGTAATGGGCTATTCCCGTATCATTGCATATATATCTTGCAGGGCTTCCCCATAATGTTCCGTCGCTGTCATAAAGCGTTGCATCCCAGCAGCACCATCCGGGTGTTGATGATGTGTTGAAGTCTTCTCCTGTATCATCTCCGCAGCATTTTGACTGTCCTGAACCTGAAGAATAATAATGCCCTGTTCCTTCTATATCAGTGCATGCGGTTTCACAGTTTGTCGGGTCAAGGTCATTGCATACATATGTTGATGGGGGAGTGGAATCAGAACCATAATTTGATACAGTATCCTGAACCCTGAAATTGACTGTATAGGAAGTCCCGCTTGTATAACCTGTCGTATCCCATGTATAGAAGCAACCTCCTGTCGCATCGCCTTGTGTGAAATTGTCAGTGACACCCGTAGATGACCATGATGGAGTTGATGCATATATTGCAATTTCACATGAGCTGTCCTTTAGCCCTGAACCGGAATCATTGACTGATGCATTTGCAGACACACTGGAACCACACACATAAGACGGGAATGATGTCACTGAAACTGCCGGATTTGTATTATCTGCAGTAATACTTGTTGTTTTCTCTGTCGAATTCCCTGAGTATTCATCCTCCACCCTGCAGTATATTGTATGTGCTGAGTCGTCTGTCCATGAGAACTGGAAGTCGCATGTCCTTTCAGGAACACCGTATGTGCCTGTACAGAGATTGTAATTTCCAGAGCTGTCACCGCATACAAGGCGCAGATTGTCATTGTCATCGTCTGCTGCTCCGCTTGTGGTTATCCTTACCCAGTCGTTTTGCTTGGCATAAGTTACATTTGAAGATACTGATGTGAGGGTTGGAACACTGTTTGCCATGGTATCGCATGTTTGTGTTGTGTATGCTGTCTCCGTGTCATTGATATTTCTTGCCTTTATCCTGTAGCAGTATTGTGTATGTGCGCTAAGCCCTGAATCAACATAAGGGCTTGTTGATGTAGACCATGAGGAATCTGTTGCCCCCAAGTTTCCTGTAGTTTCATCTATATACCTTTCTGTTCCTGACGGATTTGAGCCCATTGAGAATGTTACTGTACATATATGCCCGCTGTTGTATTCACAGACAACAGAACTTATTGATGGCTGCACGGCAAGCGTTGCATTGCAGATGGCACTACTCTGTGTTCCTGTGTTTCCTACACTGTCTTTGTATTGAACCTTGTAGCAATATAATGTATTGATTGATAATCCTGAATCTGCATAAGAGCTTGATGTCTGCCAGCCTGAATCTGTTGCCCCGCTGTTTCCTGTCGTTTCATTAAATTGATAGTAGACCGGGTTTGAAAGTGAATCTGTTGCTGTTGTTGCGCTAGCAGTTAGCTGTGATGTCGAATCAGGATTTACTGATGAAAGTGTAGCAGGATTTGGTGTCGGGGGAGTTGTATCGATTTTTATCGTCCAATTATTTGATGCCCATGTATTTTGATTATAGTCATCAAAATATCTGCAATTCCATTTATAAAAACCATCAGCAAGGTTTAATGTCGTGTTCTGTTGGTAGAATGTGTTAGAGCTGCCTGTTATTGTGTCAGTTGTATTTGCGTTCCATGTTCCTGTGAAGTTGCCGTAAAGTGTGGCGTTAACCAGATCATAAT
>JALTEW010000357.1 GCA_027073795.1 bacterium
AAGAGATGAAGAAAGTCCCTTGGAACGGGGCCACCAAATGGTTGACGCCAACCAAAGCCATGATTCTTTTAAATCTTCGTGGAAAAGGCGAAGACAAGTTCTGGTTTTCATTCTTCCACGAGGCGGGCCATGTGTTGAATGATGGCAAAAGAAATTTGTTCATCAATGACGGAAGTCATCAAGATCCAAGGGAAATAAGGGCCGACGTATTCGCCATGAAGTTCTTGATTCATCCAAAATATGACAGGATTATCCAAAATGCCCGTTCCAAAGAAGACATCGTCCGTATCGCAAATGAGCTTGGGATTTCCCCAGGCATCGTGGCTGGACGTTACCAGTTTCTAACAAAAAACTGGGACCCCTTTAACCCCCAAAAAGACTGAAACCGCCCTTTCGGACGGCTTCGACTGCTCCTTTCACACATGGTGAATGAGTCTATACTAAAGATAGTTAAAGAAACGCCTTTTGTCAAGAACTTTTTTATAGGGGTAAATCTGTGTAATCTGCGTGCCCCAGTGAAATACGCCTATGGCTGACAGCTTCGCAGTATTTCACGGGGCAAGCATCTGCGGCTAAATTTGATTTTCTTTGTTATGCCTTGTAAAATAATCTGAGAACCAAAAGAAGGATAAAATTATGGAAAGACGGTTTACGCTTGAATATTGGAAAGACGAGGGTTGGTATGTTGGAAAACTGAAAGAAGTTCCTGGCGTATTCAGTCAGGGTAAAACCCTCGAAGAGCTGGAAAATAACATCCGTGAGGCTTACCAGTTAATGCTTGAAGAGGAGGATTTTTCCCCTTCTACCAAAATCCTTTCGAAAGAACTGGAAATTCAAGTTTGAAAAGAAAGGAATTCATCAAGGAACTTATCAAAGAAGGATGTTATCTTCGACGGCACGGATCAAAACATGACATCTACGTTAACCCGAAGACGGGCACAAAAGCGCCTGTTCCAAGACATAGTGAAATAAAAAACACCCTCTGCGAATTGATAAGAAGGCAGTTGGGATTGAAGTAAACCCCCAAGTCGCGCGTTTGCTCTTCGTTTTGAGAAAGGAGATGTTGCGGGAGGAAATTCAAGCCCAACAGCCGGTTGCAAAGATACCGCTTGACAGAAAAAGGTCGGAAAGTTTTGCAGGAATTGTGGGAAAAGCCGAGACAATGATACAGGACTGAGTTCCACAGACTGAGGACTCTGGTAAAATCCAGAAAAACCTGCCTTTATCTGTGTCCATCCGTGTCCCGCTATTTTTCATTACCGATTCCTCACCAGGTCGCAATAGAGGGTAAATGGGAGAATTGTTACTTGGCTGACTTTTGGATTTAAATGAGAACCCCGGGAGATACAAGGGGAAACCTCATTCGCAGGACAGGGATCAAGCATTTCTAAGACGACATAAACCCGCCAAAGGCACCTTCTTTCTACTCCCCAAACAATTTTACACAAAATTATATACACTACATTTATTGTCAATGCATAGCCATGTTATTTTTGTTTTTCTCTATTAATTTTCGGGGATTATCATGGATCATAATATGGAGTTCTTCATCTGAAAAACCAAGATTCATCATTTTTTCCAGATAATACAAAAATCCTTCAACGGGAGGAAAATTTTTGACTTGTCCAAAGTCGGAAGACAAGATACACGATGAAACGCCTACGTATCTGATCTGATCTCCTATTTCTTCAAGTCGGATTTTACCAGGGCAACTATTCGTAACTGCAAAAAAAGAATGTTCTATCATAGCTCCCATACTGGCTGCTTTTTTCTGCTGCTCTGGAGACATGCCTATTACTGATTCAGACGCATGTGTTACTACGATTCTTCTTACGCCAAACCTCTTAGCAAGTTCAATTAATTCAAGAGATTCAGCAGGTGAAAGATGGCCGGTTCCAAGAATAGCATCATAACTGGCAATCATTTTTAAAATGTCATTAAGGTCATATTTTGCTTTTTCCGACCTATTAAAAAGGCTAAATCCATTTTTATCATAATTATTTACGGGAAAAGCTGTTGGGGGTTTGCCTAAGCCCCACTTAGTTATATGATTTTTTGCTCCGTATGTTGGGAAATAAATGATATCAGTTCCAGAGCGCAAGGCAGATTCAACCGCTGATGGATTGATAAAGCCAACAGGTGCATTCAAGGCTAAAGAGCTGAAAAAATGACATTTATTTTTCAATAAATGGTTAAGAACATATACTCGTCCTGTAGTAGAAGTAGTATGATCTTTGATAAGGATTCCCCCCATTTTATATTCGAGGGCCATCTTGCCAAGTTGAATTAAATCCATAACCCTTGGAATTACGTCTGGCGAAGCATGGACATGAATATCGTAAGCGCCTTCTAATAAATGTTTCACACCATTTCCTCCAAAGACATAAATAATGTTTTGTATGTAATTTTTTCTATCCCAAGACGAGCTTCGGTAGAGCCAGCGTTGCCCAAGGCACGAAGGTGACAAGCATAAGCATGCCCAAATCGACCAAAAAAAACGGCCACATCCCCCGTGCTATTTCTTCAATAGGAAGTTTGCTAATTGATGATCCTACAAAAAGCGAATATCCAAGAGGGGGAGTTTCCATTCCGACAGCAAAGTTTATTACGATGATAGGTCCTAACTGAATCGGATCGATCCCTAATTTTTGCCCCAAATGAATCAATAATCCTCCTAATATGACCATGGCAGCCAAATTATCCATAACGGCCCCTATTATTAAAAGCATCATATTGAGAAGCAATAAAATTATTATTTTATTACCAGAAACGCTGAGTATAAAGTTAACCATTTTAGCGGGCACTTGCTCATAAGCCAGAAGCCAACCAAAAGTTGCCGCCATACTAATAATAAACATCACTACAACTGTGGTACGCATGGATTGTATGAACAACGGGAAAATGTCCGAGAGGCGAATACCGCGATAAATGAACATCCCTACAACAAATCCATAGGCAACTCCTATCATCGAGGCTTCAGTTGGTGTGAAAACACCTCCGTAAATACCCCCAAGAATAATAACTGGGGCAAAAACAGCCCATTTTCCATTATAAGCTGCACTTATAATCTCACGAAAAGAAGCACGACGTTCTTTTGAAATACCCTCCCTTTTTGCAATGAAATAACATACCACCATATAGGTTATGCCATCCATAATGCCCGGTACTACACCTGAGAGGAATAATCGGGTTATAGATACCTCTGCAATAACCCCCCACACAATGAAGGGGATAGATGGGGGAATTATCTGGCCAAGAGGTCCCACACTTACAGCCAAGGATGTGGCAAAACGCCGAGTATACCCACGTTTTTCCATCTCAGGAATCATAATAGTACCTACTGCCGCTGTAGTCGCAGGAGCCGAACCAGTAATACAGGCAAAGAACATTGATGACAATACTGACACCATCCCTAAACCACCAGTAATGTGACGAACGAGGCTATCTGCCACATTCATCAAGTGGGACGATATTCCACCAGCTGTCATCAGGTCACCGGCAAGGATGAAACCGGGAATAGCAAGTAATGGGAATTTCTGAGTTCCAGCAATAAGTGTCTGTGCCAGTACTACGATGTCAATATGAAGTGCCCATAGTGCACAAGCTGAAGAAATGCCAATCGCAAATACAATAGGCACTCCTAAAACAAGGAGTATGCCAAATCCTACAGTAAGAATCCAAGTTGCCTCACTCACAGCATCAACTTTCCGTTTCTGGCTGAAACAGTTTAGATAATCCGTGCACGATGATTAATATCCCGCACACTGGCACAGGATAGTAAAGGAGTTTTATCGGATAATGAAGGGTCGCTGAAAGATCTCCAGTCGTGCGAATAACAAGGTCTTGACCGCTATAAACAAGAACACCGCCAAATACCGATATAGCCAAAATAATTAGACGTGACAATATCTTTCGTATAACTAATGGGAGATAATTGGTAAAGATTGTTAAGCGTACATGAAACCCCTCGCGAACCCCCAAGCTCCCCGCAAGAAGTACAAGCCATGCGAAAAGGAGCATTGATAACTCTTCTGGAAAGGATAATGCATAGCCAATGACGTAGCGAAAGAAAATAGACAACAATAGACAACTTACTAATACAATAGCAATAAATACCACTATGGCAATAGTAAATCGCTCACACCATTTACTCACCCACTCAAAAACAGCAGCCATAAGCTTTCTTTACTAAATAGCGTCTTGACCCCGAATTCCCTTTGGGGTCAAGACACAGTTAAATTAGATTGTTATTTTACTTCAGCAAGAACGCTATTTAAAAGTTTGCTCCCAATACTACCCCTGAATTTTTCGTAAACTGTTTTCACTTTGGCACGGAAGGCTTTAGGATCTTTCACCTCGTTTACCTTCATCCCTTTCGACTTGAGTAATTCTATTTGTTCCTTAACATTCTGAGTATTCATTTTGCGCTCTGCCAAAATCGCTTTCCGAGCGGCTCTCCTGATAGCGCCCTGCTGTTCTGGAGTAAGATTATTATACTTACGCATTGACACAAGAAGTCCAAGCGCCGAATACGTATGGTTGGTAAGTGAAAGGTATTTTGCTACCTCAAAATAATGGTTATTATAAATTACAGCAATAGGTATCTCCAAACCATCTATTGTACCCTGCTGCATTGCTGTGAAAACCTCACCCCAAGCCATGGGTACCGCATTTCCCCCGAGTGCACGAAACATTCCTATGTAAACAGGATTTGGCATTACACGCCATTTGATACCAGAAACGTCCTTTGGGGTAAAAATTGGGCGTACATTATTGATCATCTGGCGAAAACCACCCTCGGCAAACCCAAGTCCTATAATTTTCTTGAATTCCAAACTCTTCATGAGCTTTTGGCCAATAGGCCCATCGAGAACCTTGTAGGCTTGTTGTTTATTTGCATAAATAAAAGGCATATCGTTTACTTGAAAGGGAAGAGCTATTCTTGAAATTGGCGAATTTGTAATAACTGCCGAATCAAGTGTTCCAAAGCTAAGTCCCTCAAGCATTTCCTTCTCATCGCCAAGCTGTCTGTTTGGGAAAAACTGTACTTCAAATTGCCCAGGGGCCTCCTCATTAAGCGCCTTTTTAAATTGCCTCGCCGTAATTGCGTACGGATCAGTCTTACCAGCTGAAGTTGTCCAACCAAATTTTAGTATTACTGGCTTTGCAAAAACTAAGTGTGCCACAAGGACAACGAAAAAAAGCACCATTAAACTTATAATCTCTTTTTTTAATCTTGCAATTGACATTTTCTCCCTCCCCATCTATAAGATTAGCAGTTAGGAACTTATCTCAAAATAATTAAAAAATATTTTTATCACCTCCTCCCCCAACATGTCAGTTGAAACAATACACCAAAAGGTTTAATCGCTCAGCAGCATTTTTGAGATGAGTTAATGCAGCATCCCGAGCTTTAACAGGATCTTTATTCAAAATAGCCTCAAATATAGCCAAATGTTCTTGCTGAACCACCAAAGGCAGGCCAATGTGACGACTTGAATGTTCTCGTGCCCTTCTAATCAAATAAACGAGCTTATCATTTAAAAAACACATAAAATCCCGAAGATATGGATTACCACTAGCTCCTGCTATAGTCTGATGAAAAATTACATCCGGCTTACTGCCATCAGTACCATTCTGCACTGCATTATCCATGTCTTTATTACTTCTTCGATCAGCCGCTAAAGCAGCTGCGCCACCC
Source organism: bacterium (assembly GCA_027073795.1). Classification (GTDB taxonomy): domain Bacteria; phylum Desulfobacterota; class S145-22; order S145-22; family S145-22; genus S145-22. Next base: position 5,702 of record JALTEW010000357.1, read on the forward strand.
TCTATAATAATCCTCAACTCAAAAAGATGACGGATTTCTTCATTATTTGCCTGCTCAATACCATCAAGGCGAAAAGCGCGCATTTTAAATCTTTCCGTCACCTTTGCGCCACTTCCTTGTTTAGAATCTAAAAGTCCATCATGCTTAAGGCGAGCAAAAGCTTCCCTTATAACAGTTCGGCTAACACCAATTTGCTTAGCCAAAACTGCTTCTGAAGGCAAATTCTCTCCTGGTTTGAAAGATCCTTTTTTGATCTCCATGATTAAATAATCAGCTACTTGCTCAGAAAGTCTGGGGACCCGCTTGAATTTTAAATTAACCGGAAACTCACCATTCACAATATAGTGTTTTATCACCAACATAAAAGAAGTCAAGATAATATATGATTTTAATATTATCATACATATCAGTTAAAAGGGGGCATGTCTTTAAATGACTTCTTGTTCTTCAATTCGCGTCTAAAAACCACGAAGGCGGGAGCAACATAATATTTTTAATCTTTTTACCTTGGCGTTCTTGGCCCCAGTTGAACCCCCAGAGGGGTCCCCGTTCAACAGGGCAGGCGCCTTGGCGTGAGTCCTATGTTTTTTTGATTTTCACCTGCGCCGATCAGCGTAAATCTATGGCTAAATTTTTTCATCCGCGTTCATCTGTATTCAACCGTGAAAGTCTGTGTCCCACTATTCTTTATTACCGATTTCTTACCTGGTCACAAATCGGTAATTCATTGTCTTTTTGGAGTCTTTGCTTGAAACATAAAATCCGCGTTCATCCGCGCGAATCTGTGGCTATATTTTCAATTCTTCTATCCGTATGCGAAGCCCGCCTAAATCTGTGTCCCAAAACAATATAGGATTGAGGACCCCAGTGAAATTCGCCTACGGATGACCGCTATGCGGTATTTCACAGGGTAAACTGAGGACTGAGGAAAAAGTTCAAAGCCTTACCGTGGAAAGCCCGGTCGTGCAGGCTAATAGACGAACTTGAAGCCTAGGGTATAGGTAAAGTTGGCCAGGATGTTGAGGTGATCTGTTTTGAGACGGTCGGGGATCGGGTGAAAAGGGGCGGCCTCTTTGACGGCGTGCAGGGCTTCCTCGTCCAGAAGGTGATACCCCGAAGACTGCACCAACCTCACCCCTGCCAGCCGGCCGTCCTTCAGAATGGTGAACCTTAGAGTGAGGCGTCCTTCCTGCCCCAGTTCTGCGGCAACCCTGGGATATTCCCATACCAGTTCAATCTTTCGCTTGATGTGGGTGAAGTAGGAGATATACTTATAATTTTTTGTGTTGAGGGAGATGGTATCCCCCTTTTCCAAATCCTTTGGGTAGGTATGGGAAAATTTTCTCTCGATTTGATGGAGGGTTTCAGGAGAGGGGAAGAGGGATTTGGGCGCAGGAAGGGAAGGAGATTTCTGGGGCGGTGAAGGACCCACCCGCCTGCCTCGCGGGGCGGCAGGCTGTTTCCCCTCGGTTTTTGAAGGACCTTTCGTCTGTTTTTTGAGGGAGGGTTTTTCTTTTTCCAAAACGGGGGGAGGGATCGTCCGCTTCGGGCGCGCCTCGGCAATCTTGATACGCTCCTTTTTCGGGGTTGTCAGGATTTTCTTCTCCGGTTTCAAGCCCTTTTTGGGCGGGGAGGAGGGCTTTTTTGTAAAGGCTTGGGGCTTGGGAACCCTGGCGACCTTTTTTTTAGGTTTTGGCGGCGCCTTCGGGGGAGGTACAATCTGGATAGTAGGTTTCTTAAGGGGAGCCGGTGGGATGGGTACTGGCAGGCGTTTTGCCATCCGCTTTGCCCCTTCCACTTTTGGCTTGTCTTCCGGCCGCATCTCTTTTTTGACGGTGATGTTCTCCTTTCCTAGGGCGTGGGGTTTTTTAGGGGGTTTCTTTTCCCCCTTTACGGGCTCTTCGATAAGTTTGACGGAGATGGGCTTTTCGCTTTTGGTCTTAGGCGTTGGAAGCTTGGGGATGAAATAGAAAAGAAGGCCGTGGATTAACACGGAGATGAGGATAAATACGACAACTGGGTCGACGCCGTGTTTTTTTTCGTATTCAATCATGATGAATTTGAAGCGCGTTGAGGTAAGGCAGCGGGGGAGTTGGAAAGGTTTTTGCCTGAGAGGCAGGGGATGCACTTATGGTGTTGGGCCCAAATCTAACAGCCTTCAACCCTGAAAACCTTTTTGAGAAGCTGCCAATCATGAAAGGCTCCCAATCCAATGGGATGCCGGACGTATAAAAGGGTTAAAGATGCCCTTTATCGTGCGAGCTTTACGAAATCACCAGCCTTGAAGGTTTCGCCGAGAACGGGTTTTGCAATGGCTGCATTCACCCCGAAGAATTCAACCACCTGAAGTCTCCCCTTGAATTTTCCCGGTTCCCGCCCCAGGAATTCCCCTGTCAACTGGTTGAATATTTCCTTTCCCGGTTTGTCATAAACGTTGAGGAGATCCCCCACATAAAGGCCATCGTCTCTGCCGCCCTGGATAAAGACCATCTTTTTGTCCACTCGGACAATGTGGGTAAACCATTCAAGTTTGCTTAACTGGGGAAGAACGGCTTGAGAAACTTCCATTGCCGCCGTCTTTAAAACGTTTTCCTCTGCCTCTGCAGGGGTCTGACAGGATTTGATCTCGCTGGGTGAAACGTTTATCGTGACCGCGTAGATATTCCGTCCCGAGAGGCCGTCATAAAGTGTTAGTAATAGTGAAACAGTTGCCTTGTAATCTTCTTTGTTGGCGTCCAGTTGATGGATTATTTCCAGTCGAGTGATTTTTATCTTTACAAAGGCCTGAACACCCAAGGCTGCCCCCGCCTGTGCAAGTAGATCCTCATTGATGGCAGTTTTCGACCACCATTTCTGGTTTTCATAGGTTTTTAGAACGGTTGATCCTTCTATCATAACACGTTTTGTTTGGGAAAGAGAATTAGAGAGAGAATTCCGGAAGAAATCTTTCTTTTCAATATTCATGGAATCGGTATGATCTCCTACTGGCAAGAGGACCACACGTTTTTTCATGATACGATTGGCCGGAATGGCAATACCCCCTGCACCTCCCAGGTAGTTGCCCGACTTTAATTCACTCTCGAGGCGCGCGATCTTCCTTTCCAGGAACTTTGTCTTGATTCTGACGTCTTCACCCACAACACGTTCTCCAAGGAGAGGGCGATATTGGGATTTTGGCACATAGACATACTCAGGCTGTCCCTGCCAAATTGTGTAGAGAGGATTGGGGACCTTGACGTAATCTTTGCCATTTTCCGTAACGATTTCCTGCTCTTTTTGCGTGGTTTTTTTCTTACTTCCGAAGCAGGCAAGGGTCAGGGTCATGACACCACACAAAAAAAGGATTGTCATCAGGCGCTTGTAGTTCGACATAAATCCTCCTCCGATTTATTGGTGAAAGACTCTCATATTTTTAAGGGGGTGTCAAGAAAGTGGGGTCAGCGTGAAGGCTTGAGCTCTTGCATTTTAAGTGGGGTTTCTGTAAATTCAGGCGGAAAAGGAGGGCTTGAATGAAATTTGAAGGTTACCGAGAGGAACTTGTCTTATACGACACCACTGGAGAACCGATTAACTCATGGGTGGAGGTCCGGTTCCATCCCATAACGGGTGAAGTCTCAAGAATTATTCATGTGCCTTTCAGAAAGCTGATTCTGCCTGATTTAAAAAAGATGGCGGAAGAAACGCGTGACTCCTGCCCTTTTTGCCCCCCTCATTTGGGGCAAAAGACCCCAAGGTTTCATGATTCACTTTTGAAGGAAGGCGTGTTGAAACGTGGCAAGTGTGTTTTGATTCCTAATCGTTTCCCTTATGATCGGTATTGCGCGTTGATTATCCTGTCTGATGCACACTACGTTCCCCTTGATGCATGGGACGAAGAAACCATCGCGGATGGGTTTTTAATCGCCCGGGAATTTTTAGTTCGGCTTATGGCGTATGATGATTCCGTTCGAGCCTTTTCCCTGAACTGGAACTATGCTCCCCATTCCGGGAGCAGCATCCTGCATCCCCACATTCAACTCTCAGCTGGGGCATATGTGACCAATCGTGCCCGTCGACTGCTGGATTCGTCGTACGAGGCCATGTTGAAGGGAAAAGACATCATGGCGGAGTGGATACAGGCGGAACGGGTGGCAGGGGAGCGCTGGAGCGAACAAATAGGGCCGTGGCATTTCATTGTGGCCTTTGCCCCGAGGGGGCGGTTTTTCGAGATTAACCTGATACATGATTCAGCGGGATGTTTTGCCTCCCTCGAGGCCGGAGACCTGTCGGCCCTCGCCAGGGGAATTGTGCAGGCATTACGGTTCGTTTCGGCCATGGGATTTGCCAGCATGAATCTTTCCCTCTTTTCGCCCCTCCGCGAGAGCGACGCCTTTCACCCCATGATTTCCATCAGCCCGCGTGCCTGCATGGGGCCGTACCAGATGAGTGATATCAGTTTTCAGATGCTGATCGATGAATTTTTCGCCCTGTTTCTTCCGGAGGACGTGGCAGATAGGTTCCGCAACACAAGGGGAGAGCTTTCCGGTTCCGCATAGCGGTGAGGGAATCGCTAAGGGGCGAAAAAACATAATGAAAAAAAGGAAAAGGGTTTTCTCCGGCGGTAAACCCTTTCTCCGGGAAGCGTGTCTTATATGACCATGGGAAGGACTTTTATCTTGGGATGGGTTTGCCGGTTTAAAAAGCTCTCGTTAATCGTGACACTGATGGTGTTGATGGGGGGCCTTTTCATGGCGCATCCCTGCAGGGCGGAAACGGAGCTTTCCCTTGAAACCTGCATAAAGCAGGCCATCCGGTATAATAATTCACTGCGCTCGTTTGAATCGGAAAGACGGGCGGTAGCCATGGAGGTTAAACAGGCCGTGGCACCCTTCTATCCTTCCCTTACGTTTGGAACGACGTTCATCCGAAGGGATGAGGAGGATTTCCCCAGGAGTGATAGTGCAGATTTCAACCTTAGGGCCACCTATTCCCTTTTCAAGGGTGGGGGGGATTGGTCCACGCTTTCTGCTAAAAAACACGCCTACCGGGCTTCAACCTATAACCTTCAGGAAGAAACCCTGAATGTTGTGGCAACGGTTCAGGAAAATTATTATGCCCTCCTTTCTCTTGAAAATCGTCTTTCCGTTCTGGCGAAATCAGTGGAAGCAGCCGCTTTACATGAAAAATTGGCGGCAAGGCGGGTCAAGGCGGGGCTGGCACCCCTCAGTGACTCTTTGAGGGCAAAGGTGGACTTGTCCAATGCCCGGGTAGATTTAATCCGGGCGAAGCGTGACGTGAAGACCCTGAAACACGCCTTGGCCGTTTTGATGGGACGTTCCCTCCTGGAGCCGTTCAAGTTAAAAAGGGAGCCTCTGACCGTTGTAGCCGGGAAGGAATCACTGGTGGACCTGTTTGGTGTGGCGAAGAAAAATCGACCTATCCTCAAGTCGTATCATGAGCAGGTCTTAGAATTGCGGTGGAGAGAAAAATCGGTCAGGGCGGAATATTTCCCGACCCTTGACGCGTATGTCACGGCGGGACAAAGTGGAGAGTATTATCTTCCAGAAAGGGATTACTGGCAGGTGGGGGTTGAATTGAGCTATCCGCTGTTCTCCGGTTTTTCCACGCGGTATGCCGCCGCGAATGTCCGGGCGCAGTTGGAGGCAAAGCAGTGGGCTCTTAGGGAGAAGATATTGCAGGTTCAGAAGGAGATAGCTGATGCCTACGAGCAACTGAAGGCCGATGAAAAGGTGATAGAGGCGAGCGAGACCCTTCTCAAGAGCGCGCTTGAAAATATGAAGGTAGCGAAGCGGCGGTACGAAGTAGGTGTGGGTTCCATTGTTGAACTGACCGACGCACGGGTGGCTGCCACGGATGCGGCCATCGGCCTTGAAAACGCGAAACTGACCGTTTGGGGTGACGAGATTGAGCTTGAGAAGGCTACAGGCTGGCTGGTACCCAAGATTCAGGCTGTGAGGAGTGAGAGGGATGAGGCGAAAAGTAAGCCGTAGTCTATTGTTGTGCCTGGGATTCTTTTTGGCCGTTTCCGGGGTAGGCCATTGTTTCGGGATCAGCCGGAGCAAACCCCTGCCCCGGAAGTGGGTGAAGGTTACCAAGGGCCTGATTCGTCAGACCATCATAACCACAGGGGTTGTGCGGCCCGAGGATGGGGCTGAGATCCGGGTTGGAAGCCGTGTTTCAGGGAAGGTTGAAAAACTGTTCGTCAATGTAGGGGACAAGGTAAAAAGGGGTGACCCCATTGCGGTGATTGAGCACAGGGACCTGCAAGTCAGGGTGGATGAAAAAAGGGCGGATCTGGAAGAGAAGAGAGAAGAGCTGAAGGCCCTCCTCGTGGAGCGTCCCCTTGAAATAGAACGTCAGGAAAAGGAGATTTTAGGCATCAAGGCCCAATTGGAGCAGGCGCGAAAGACACTTCAGCGGTATCTTGAGCTGCTGCCGGAGCAACTGATTTCCCAGGAGGATGTGGACAGGCAACAGCGGGAGGTCCTGGTTTATGGGTTCAGCCTCGATGCCGAGCGAAAGCGACTGGCCTATATGGTGAAAAAATTTGAGAATGACAAAAAAATCCTTCGGGCGAAGATTAAACAGGTGGAGGCCCAATATAAATTCGCGAAGATTACCCTCGGTTACGCCTTCATTAAATCCCCGATTGACGGGACAGTGGCAAAGATTTCCACCCCCGAGGGGGAAACGGTGGCGGCCCAGTTGTCTGCCCCTACCTTCGTGTGGATTATCAATCTTGATAAGCTCTGGGTTAGCACCTATGTGGACGAGACAGATATTGGGAAGGTCCGCAAGGGTCAGCATGTTATCTTCCGTGTGGACGCCTTTCCCGGCGTGTCCTTTCATGGCAAGGTAAGGGAAATTTATCCCAAGGCGGAGATACGGGATAACATGGTGACCTATGATGTCATCGTAAGGATTACCGATCCGCCGAAAAAACGGCGGTGTTTAAGACCCGAGATGACTGCTTATACCACCATCGTTGTGAAAAAGCGAGAAGATGCCATTCAGGTCCCGGTGCAGGCCGTCAAAATCATCAAGGGGGAAAGCGTGGTTTTTGTCAAGGGCGCAAAGGGGATCGAGAGGCGGGAGGTTTTGACAGGCTGGACGGACAGCGGCAAGGTGGAGGTTCGTAAGGGGCTTAAACCGGGGCAGGAGGTTCTGATACAGGGATTCCCCAGGGAGCTTTTGAAACCATGAGTCGGTCTTGTTACAGGGCAGCCTTCAGGCACGGCCGGAATTTTCCAGAAGCCTTTTGAAACCATGACGCCCGTTATCTTTCTTGAGCAGGTAACCAAACAATATGTGAGCGGAAAGGTGGTGACGGAGGTTCTAAGGGGCGTAACCTTTTCCATTACGGCAGGGGAGTTTGTTTCCATCATGGGGCCATCCGGTGCGGGGAAAAGCACGCTTTTGTATGTGCTGGGCTGTCTGGCTAGACCCTCGTCGGGCGTTTACAAGCTGGATGGCGTGGAGGTTGGGGGCCTTTCGGATGGGGAGCTTTCCCGTTTGCGGAACGCAAAATTAGGATTTGTTTTCCAGTCCTTTCACCTCATCCCGCAGTACACCGCCCTGGAGAATGTCCTGCTTCCTACCCTTTACGGGGCTAAGCGGGGGAAAATGCAGAGGAAAAATAGTGACCGTGCCAAGAAAATGCTTGACCTGGTGGGGCTTGACAATCGCTATCACTATCTGCCGGGGGAACTTTCCGGGGGTCAGAGGCAGCGGGTTGCCATTGCCCGTGCCCTGATGAACGATCCGGAAGTGATTCTCGCGGACGAACCTACAGGGAATCTGGACAGCCACCAGTCGGACGAGGTTGTTGGTTTCCTCAAAGAGCTGAACGAGAGGGGTAGAACAATTATTGTCGTGACCCATGACCCTGACGTGGGAGACCGGGCAAAACGCAGGATAACCATCCATGATGGCTTGATACAATCCGACCATGTTCTGGAACAGCCTTAAGCTGTCCATCAGAGACAGCCTGAAACACCCCCTTTTTACCATCCTGATGATGATTGGGGTGGTGGTCAGCATCTTTTCCATGACCACGATTGTGGCCATTGGAGAAGGGACGCGGGCGGAGATTATCAATGCCCTGCGGGGATTTGGGTTTGGAGGAGATGTGATGATGGTGGCTGCAGGTGGGGGGCGTATCTTCCGGCACCGCCCCTCTTCTGTAAAGACCTTGACGCCAGGTGATGCAGAGGCCCTGAAGCGCTTCCCCTTTGTCAAGGCGGTGGCCCCGCGGCAGGGGATACGGCGCTATCCCGTCCATTTCATGGGACGCTCGTTCAAGACGCGGATTCTGGGAGTGACCCCATCGTATCTGGAGGTCAGTGACTTTCAGATTGACATGGGAAGGCCCTTTGACAAGAGGGACCTGCGGGATCACCGGAAGGTCTGCCTTTTGGGGAAAACGGTGGCCGAAGAACTCTTCCCTGGGAATCGGGCCGCCGCCCTGGGGCGGTTTATCCAGATTGGGAAATTCTTTTTCCAGATCAAGGGAGTCTTGGCGGAAAAGGGGCAGTTGGGACGGTTCGATATGGATGACAGGGTGTTGATTCCCCTGACGACCTCTTCTGTTCTCTTTATTCGCGACACCTACATTCATGCCATCAGTGTCAAGCTGATTAGCGCGGACCATATTGAATCTGCCCAGGAAACAGTTCGTGCCTTTTTGAGAAAACGGCACCACCTCGCCCCGGATCAGTCAGATGATTTCCGTATTGTGACTTCACTGGACGTGGTCCAGTTTGTCAATCGGTCCTCCCGCGAGCTGACCCGTCTCCTCATCCGCATTATGATTATTTCCCTGCTGGTCAGTGGGATTATCATTATGAATGTCATGTTGGCGTCCATTACCGAGCGGCGTGTCGAGATAGGCATCAAGCGCGCCTTGGGGGCCTCCCGCCGGGACATCCTCACCCAGTTTCTCTGTGAAGCGGTCTGGCTTTCCCTCATGGGAAGCCTGGTGGGGGTGGGGATGGGCATTCTGGCGTCCTATTTTCTGAAGTCCACTATCCCGGTGGCTATTACGATTCGGCCCTTTTGGATGGCGATCGTGTTTGGGCTTTTGGTCGGGGCGATTTCCGGGGCCTTCCCGGCATACCGAGCGGGGCAGGTGGACCCCATACAGGCCATTTTAGGGGGACGCCAATGAGACAGTTCCGGGGACGAATATTCCGCTCCGTCCTGGCAGTCTTAGGGCTTATCGTAGGGGTAGCCTCGGTGATGGGCATGACCACACTGGGGCGGATCGAAGAGCAAAAACTTTATAAAGAAATGGAAAAGATGTCGGTCAATACCATCATGGTAGTCCCGGGCAGCATTGCCCCCACTGTTTTCAGACCGAAGATCGAAGGAACCTATAAAACCCTCACCCCAGAAGACGCCCGGGCAATAAGGGAACAGGTCCTTCACGTGCGACGCGTGACGGCGACGGAATACAAAAGCGTGACGGCGAAGATGGGGGACAAAACCACCGCGACGACTCTGGCGGGAGTGGATACGTCCTATTTCCCCATCAAGCATCTTTCCATTGCCTGGGGAAGGCTTTTAACAGATATGAACCTACGCCGCTGCAGTAAGGTGTGCTGGGTGGGGCAAGCCGTTTTGGACAACATCTTTGACGGGGATCCCCAAGCGGCCTTGGGGAAAATCATCTATCTGAACCGGTTTCCCTTTCGGATTGTAGGTATCATGGAAAGAAAGGGGATAGATGCTTCGGGAACCAACCGGGATGACATGGTGCTGATTCCCCTGACGACCCTCCTCTCCGTGGTTTTGAATCAGACGTATGTCCGCGTCATCTACGTGGAGCCCGATACGGCGCAGTCAGTTGGCACCGTTAAGGAAGAGGTGACGAACCTGTTGCTGCGACGGCACCGGAAGGAGGATTTTTCTGTCAGGGTGATGACCTCTTATATCCAGAGAAAGCTGAAAACGGGACGCATGATTGCTCTCTCTACCACCGTGGTTGCCGCCATCTCCCTTCTGGTGGGGGGGATTGGGATTCTCGCCGTGATGCTGATTAACGGGCGTGAACGCGTTCGTGAGATTGGGATCAAACGGGCAGTCGGAGCTAAAAAGCGGGATGTGTTTTTAGAGTTTCTGGGTGAATCCTTTCTGTTAGGGATCATGGGAGGGGTATTGGGCTGGATATTTGGATTTTTCCTTTCCTATTTTCTAATCTTTGAGCAGAAGACTCCGATCTCCTTTCCCTGGCAGATCGGTGGTGGGGCCTTTCTCTTCTCTCTAACTGTTGCGACCCTGTTCGGGCTTTATCCTGCCTGGCGCGCCAGCCGCCTGGACGTGATTCGCGCCTTGTATGATGAGTAAATATGGGATACAGGTTGTCACGGATGAACTCTGACAGGGCTGAGAGGAAAAGGCAGGAAGGTAAGTTTTTATGCTCCATGAACAAATAATAATTTTGGGTCTCATCGGCCTTATCGCGGGCCTTATGAGTGGCATGTTCGGGATCGGTGGGGGTTCCGTCAGGATACCGTTACTTAATCTGGCTGGGTTGCCTTTATTAACTGCTTTTGCCATTAATATATTCGTTATTCCTTTTTCTTCGTGTGTGGGGGCCGTTAGTCACAGGGAAAACATAGATAAGGAGATTGCCTTGTATGTGATAATTGGTGGCACTTTAGGGTCGGTGGTAGGGGCTTTCCTTGCCGGCTTGATTCCAACATTGGTCTTGGCGGTCATCTTTGTCGTTATATCTATCATAACAATAGTTGGAATCTATCTAGACAGAATCGCCTCAGGGTTTTCTAAGAAATTGGTTCCAAGTTTAAAAAATATTATCGTTGGTTCATTCTGCCTAAACCTGATAACGGGTATGCGTGGCGGGAGTGGCGGTTCTTTGTTTCCGCCATTTTTAAGGGCGATGCACCTTGATATTCATAAGGCAATTGCAACATCATTATTCGTGACAATCTTTACAGCCCTTGCTGCTGTAATCATTTACTGGCAGCGTGGCAATATATCCTGGTTGCCTGCCTTATTCGTGCTCATGGGGTCAATGATTGGTGCAAGGGTGGGGAGCAAACTTTCGCTAAAGACAAAACCGTTTTGGCTGGAAATCGGGCTTTCAGTACTTATAGGGAGCCTTGCGTTGATCACGGTATATAAAGCGCTGTAAGGTATCTGATTTTGGGTTTTTAGCTTGGCATATAGCAGCTTTGCTGGGTTGCTGAAGGGCATAACAATACACAGAGCTGAAGGCCCTTGCCTTTTGCTTTTTTTAGGATTGAGAAGCCCCGGCTTATTTGATAAAAGTTAGTTGTAGATTTTTATGGCTTGTATGTGGATGGAACCCATTAGGCGGGAGGAGATAGTTAATGCCCAAAGCACTCCTATGCGGGGAGTGACAGCCTGCCTATTTTTATCTGAAGGGTATTTATACCCTGTTGGGGCGGGGAAAACACATTTTGCACTTTCACGGGCATCTTGGTTGACAAGAGAGATGGTCCCATATAATTTAAACATTAAAGACGTAAGGAGGCAGTGTTTGGATCTTTCACTTACTTTCACTTACGGATGAGCAAAAAGATATCAAAAAAGCTGCCAGGGAATTCGCGGAAAACGAGTTTGCGGATATCGCTGAAGAATGTGATGAAAAAGAAATCTTTCCAAGAGAAGTTTGGAAAAAGACTTGCAACCTTGGGTTTGTCGGATCTTTTGTTGGGACAGAGTATGGGGGTTCCGGATTAGGTCTTTTGGATTACACGCTGATTGCCAAAGAGATTCTTGGCAGGGTCAGTCAATAATAGGAAAGGGCCCATGCAACGAAAACCTTTAAAGTGGGAGGAGGCAGTATGAAACGGGGTGTATTATTTTTGTCGGTGCTGGTGTTTTTGTTTGTGGGAACCGCGGGAATGATTCCAGCGGCTGAAGCAGCAAAGCCTATCATCCTTGGTGTTCCCACCTCCCTTGGGTACCTTGAGGGAAAAGAGGGGCTTAAATGTGTGAAGATGGCTGTGGATGAGATTAATAAAGCCGGAGGCGTTAAGGTAGGGAACGAGAAGCGTTCTTTTAAGGTAGTGGCCATCGATGCAAGGGGGGGCTGAGCCTGGCGTACCGGTTTCCGAGGTCCTCAAGGCCCATAAAAAGCTCATCCTGGAAGACAAGGCCAATTTTATTGTATTCGGTTCATTCCGGTCAGAGGCGGCCATTGCCTGCATGGACGTGGTGGGAAAATACAAGATTCCTATGCTGCTGGGGACCGCCATGTCACCTGTGATGCAGAAGAAGGTGATAAAGAACTATAAAAGGTACAAGTATACCTTCCGGGTCTGTCTGAATGCGGTTTACCTCATCAAGTATCTGGCGGGGACCATGGCATATCTGAACAAACAGTTCGGTTTCAACAAAGTTTACATTATGAATCAGGATGTGGCATGGGCACGGAAGACCGGGGATTTGATGATCAAATTATTTTTTAATAAGGCGGGCTGGAAGGTTGTGGGGCGCCAGGCATATCCCGGTGGCTCATCCGACTTTTCTTCCGGCCTGATGAAGGCTAAGGCTGGAGGTGCCCAGGTGATTCTTCCGATTTTTGACATGCCCTCGAGTGGGGTTCTGGTCAAACAGTGGAAATCGATGAAGATCCCAGCGGTTATGGCCGGATTTATTTCACCCCTAGCGGGACCAAGCGCGTGGAAGGCCTTTGATCATAAGATTGCCGGGGCCATCAACGCCATTTTTGAGGTGGGAGATGTTCCCTGCCCAAAGATTCCCAAGTCGGTTGAATTTTTCAATAAGTACAAGGCGAAATATGGAAAGCCCATTGAGGCGGGACATTCGCCGGCCCCCGCATATGAAATGGTTTATATCCTGAAAGAGGCCATTGAACGGGCGGGCACACTGAATGGTGACAAGGTAGTTGCCGAACTTGAGAAAACGGATCGTGACGGGGCCATGGGACATATCCGTTTTGGAAAGGACCATCAGGTTATCTATGGCCTGGATCCCGCAAAAACTGCCATGGGGTGCATGATTCAGTGGCGCAAGGACGGAAAACGGGAGATCGTTTTTCCACCGAGTATCGCGGAAGGAAAGATTGAACTTCCCACGGGGCTGAAATCGTTGAAGTAGCGGTATGAGGCTGAAAGGGTGTACGGGGGTGTATA
>JALTEW010000358.1 GCA_027073795.1 bacterium
CCCCTTTAAAATCTCGATAAAAAGATTTTACTATACTAAGCATTTGAGTTTGATGAGTCAATAGGAACTTGATTAAAAAACGAGCAGCTTTTTATTGTCTTTGAGCGCGGGAAGTTGTAAGATAAAGCTGCGGGAATGAACAGCCGAAAAGGATAGAAGTAGCACTGATTAAGTGAAAGGGCATTTATTATCAGGGGTATTGATAACCATAACTTAACTTAACGGGTGAAAGAAGATTATTGAGGATGAAAAAGGTGCCGGCAATCGTAACCATAGGTTCCGGAAAAGGGGGGACCGGCAAGAGCATGGTCATCAGCAATATAGCTTGTCTATTGGCCCGGTGTGGAAGGAAGGTCTGTCTGGTTGATCTCGATGTAGGTGGCGCAAATGCCCATCTTATGCTTGGCCAGTTCAATCCCCCCATGACCCTGACGGATTTTCTGACCCGGAAGGCTGCTTCCCTTGAAGAGGTTATTATACCGTATCCCCGTCTCAAGAATCTTGGTATTATTGCGGGCACAGGGGACACATTGAAAACCTCGAACATGCCCTTCGCGACAAAACGTCGCCTGATCCGGCACCTTGCGAAGCTGGATGCGGATGTTGTTTTAGTTGATGTGGGTGCGGGAACCCATTATCATGCCCTTGATTTTTTTATGTTGGGTGATTATCAGTTGTGCGTTACGACGCCGGACCCTACGTCAACCCTGGACCTCTACAAGTTTGTAAAACTTGCAACTATTCGGAAGATCCTTTCAAATTTTGTTTCGCATGAAAAAATTTCTAAGACCCTCTTGCAAGAGGACTTTAAAACGATAGAGGATATTTTACGAAAAGCTGAAGAGAGTGATCCTCAAAATCGAGAGAAGGCTGAATCAGCGCTTAATGAGGTTCATTTTATGCTCATTGTAAACCGTGTCAGCAAAGGGACGATGGTCAGCATACGGAACCTGGAGCGGCTTTTGTCGGAATACTTGGGTGTTAAACTCGAAAAATTAGGGGAAATTCCAGCAGATAACGCTGTTGAAGAGTCGATTCATTTCCTAATGCCGGTTTGTGAGGTGGCTCCGAATTCTCCGGCGTCCAAGGCTTTGTATAAGATCACGGACAACCTTATATGGGAACTTTCGAAGAATGGTTTAGGGAAAGGCGCTTAGTAGATTTACCGACTTCGCAGAGAATACAGGCTTGCTTTTGGGACTTCATCTGGTGAGTTTAACGCGGATTTTTCAGGCGTTTTCCCTTGCCTTTTACGAAAGAGCCCTTATCCTAAGGGAAGGAGGTGGCATTCATGAGCATAAAAGGTTTGAAACGGGTTGGACTTTTTGGGGCCTTGTTTGCAATGTTTTTTGTGGGGTGTGCCAGCGTTCAGATGGAAACCTCTAATCTTGTCTATCGGGCAAAGAATGTGATATCGGAGGGCGACCTGAGGGCGAGTATCCCTATTCTGAAGAAAGCGCTTGTGCTGAGCCCAAAGGATGTGGAGGCGAATGTGTCCATGGCCCAGGTGCAGTACCGTCTTGGGAATTTCCAGAATGCGAAGGTGTACGCTCAGACAGCCCTGAGTGCGGATCCGCACGATTTTAGGGCAATGGGGATTCTCGGCCTGGTCGATCTCCGTGAAGGTGCCTATGAGAGGGGAATGGAACGTGTTTCCGGGGCGATGGATATTTACAACCGTATTGAGGAGGTTGGGGGGAATTTACCTGTTGAGCCAAAAACGATTCTGAAACAGATGAAATATGAGCTGGAGCAGAAAAAAGAGATATCAAAGGACAGGATTGATAAACTGGCGGATGCTTTCTGGGCCAAGATCGACTGGTATGAGTTTGATGAGGAATACCGGAAGTGGCATTATAAAAGTTTTTACGATATCCGACCTGACGGCGGGGCAAC
>JALTEW010000359.1 GCA_027073795.1 bacterium
GGCGTGTATATGCCATTCGTTGAGTACATATGCACGAGCCAATCCGTGCCTGCCTGGAGGCTGTCGCTGCTGCTTCCGTCCCCCCAGTTAACCAAGCCGGAGAGTGCATCACTGTCTTCGGCGTAGGGCTCGTAGGTCATGTTCACCGCTTCGCCCTCCGTGATGACCGTGGCGTTCAGCGAGATGGAATTGATTCCGAACCCGCCAAGGCACGCGCCCGCGGTGTTGTTCGGATTGCACGCGTCCGCATCGTCCGGGTCCGCGCCTATGCACGCTCCGTATGCATCCACGCCGTAGCCGTCCCCGTCGCTGTCAAAGCACACGTCGCCGCAGTCGCCGCCGACACCGGGATTCCCGCCCGTTGTCTTGTATGCGTCCACTTCCGTTATGGCTCCATTGTGGTCGACGTTGTCGCCGCCCTTCGCGAACTGGTAGCGTATGTAACGTGCCGTCACCGGGGAGTTGAATTGGGTGTATTGTGTCCCGGAAACACGCCCGTATGTCTTTATTGTGTTCCATGTGTTCCCGTCCGCCGACGCCTGCAGTATATACCCCTCGTAAACCCTGCAGTCGTCGCCGTAAAGGTAGGTGTCTATCTCCCGCAGGCCCTCCACGTTCTGGCCGAGGTCAATTGTTACGGTGCACCCCTCGCCGGAGGCATCGCAGCTTGACGGGCTTCCGGAGTAGATGCCGTCAACGGCATAGCCATGCGTATCGCCCGTCACCGTGGCGCCCTTCTCCTTTGACGCGTAATCCATACGGGAGGTGCTTGCACGGTAGCCGCAGCTTGTCACTTTCGAGCCGGTTCCGCTCACCACGGCAACGGTGTATGCCGTCGTCTCGACGGTTTGTAGGCTAACCTTCTTTTCTTCGCCCACATCAAGTGTTGTTGGGACCGCACCGACGAACCAGCCCGTGCTCATGACCTCGCCGCATGTTTGGGCGCTCGGCATGCGGTTTGTTTTCCATATCGAAACGATTGATGTGCCTTTGTTTCCGCCATTGTTTGTGACGTTCACACCCATATCGAACAGCTGCCCCGAACCGCTGGTAATCGCACCAATCTGCAGGTCCGCACTCGCGGATTCGCTTGCGTGCACCACAGTCGTGCTCGGCTCGCTTTCTATGCCGTCGTCGTCCGTCACATGAAGCGTGACTTCATAGTCGCCCGCACCCGGAAGGGTGTAGCTTGTGGTTGCCGCCGCCGACTTGATCTCAGCCCCGTTCCCCGCAGGGGTAAACAGGATGGTGTCCACATCGGTTGTTGCCCCGTCGGCGTATATCTCCACCGGATAGGTTCCGGCCCCGAGGTCGCCGGTCGTGAACGTATTCCCGTCAACCTTCACCGCCCATCCGTTCGAAGACACGCTGTACCTTCCGGTGATGGGTATTGTAACGTAATACTTCGCGTATGGGTGGTCCCCGCTCGCCTTCAGCACAAACCCGCCGTTTGCATTCCTGCTGTAGACAATTCTGGCATCCGCAACCTCAACGTAATTCTCCGCTTCGACGGACGCGCCGCGTTTTATGTCCCAGTTGTAATCCGCAATCTGCCCGTTCGGGTCGCGGCTTCCGGAGCCGTCCAATGTTATTGCAGGGCTTGTGGAGATGTCCGCGTAGATGGGGCTCCCGGCGTCTGCAAGCGGCTTTCCAACCCTTCCGATCTCCCACACCGCATGGCTGTTGCCACTAACGGGGCCGTCCCCTTCGGTTATGTGCTTGACAATGTCTATTGCCAGCTGTTGCCTGTATCCGCTCAATTTTTCCGGATTCGCGCGGTCGTCCTCGTTGCTGTAGACTATGCCCATCATGACACTTCTGCCTATCTGTCCCGGGCCGTTTATTATGTTGAAATAGCCGACTGCGGGATGCCCGTTCATATTG
>JALTEW010000360.1 GCA_027073795.1 bacterium
AAATTTTCCCATAACTCACTTTAATTTATTAATTTTCTCCAATCCACTTTAGCATAAGAACTTGAGAGGAACAAGAATTTGCTCCTCTCAAGTATAAAACTTTAACGTTTTGGCATATAGGTAGCAGGAATTGTTGAATAGTTCCTTGAGCTATCCCAATCCCACTTTAATGAAAAATCACTTGCTGTACTTCCTGCACCGGGGCCAAAAGATGCTATTAAAGCAATTGTCTTGCCGTCTATAGCATTGCAACTTGAGATATTTATCGTTGATTGAATATAGCCACCATCTCCACCCGCTTTTGGTGTAGCAGCATCTGCTCCTGCGGTCCAAGACATCGCAGAAACTCTACTTACATTAACCGTGGCCCCCAGACTGTCATGGATACCATCTATAGTACCAATAGAATCGGGTAAGTAACCGTTTTCATTATAATAAGCACTGATAGCGCTCGCCACGTTACTCATTGCATTCGTAACTTCCGTTAGTTTCGCCTTACAGGTTTGGGCGCGGTACATCGGGATGGCGATGGCCGCCAAAATACCGATGATCGCGATGACGATCATCAATTCGATCAGGGTAAAACCTTTTGCGTTTCTCATTTTCTTCATCATGATTCTTCTCCTTTTTAAATTTTAGATGATTTCGACCTTTCAGTCAACCTTTCCCTCGCTTGTTTCACCTCCTTTTTAGGTCTTTTTACTTTTCATTCTTTTGGAAGCAATTACCATGCCATGCAAAATTTGCCTCTATTTACTTAATTTTTCCCCTTTTCCCAGCGTCTCCCTGCCAATTTTTGTCATGTTAATGCCAAAACTTGTCACTATCTGTGGGGCATGTAGGCAGGGCCCAGGGGATTGGAGGTTTCCTGCTGCCAGGGCCATTCGATCATATCATTGCCATTTCTGCCGGATGTAACCACAAGTTTCACCTGCTTTTCATCCATGGCTGGTCACTCATCTATTGAGAATGCAGAATTAGAATTTTCAAAAAAACCCCTCCAGGGGGAAGTGAAGCTCAATGGGAAAATCCGTGGCGTGCCCTTATGAGAAGGCACACGAAGCCCTCTTTATCCGGGTAAATTTTTTACGTGTAGCAAAAGAGTAAGAGGCGGTTAAAGGGGAGGCCATTACCAGCCTCCCCTTTCTTAATTTTACTTACCGTGGCCTTATTTGCCGAGGCGTTTCCGGAATTCCTCCGTCAGGACCGGCACAACCTGAAAGAGATCCCCCACGATTCCGTAGGTTGCCACCTTGAAAATCGGGGCATCAGGGTCTTTGTTAATGGCGACAATCACATCCGAGGTTTTCATCCCAGCCAGGTGCTGAATGGCCCCTGAAATACCGCATGCGATGTAAACGATTGGTCGCACGGTTTTCCCTGTCTGTCCAACCTGATGCTCATAGGGAATCCAGCCCGCATCGACCGTCGCACGAGAAGCGCCAACGGCGGCACCCAAGACATCCGCAAGCTCCCGGATAACCTTAAAGTTCTCCGGTTTTCCAAGGCCTCTTCCGCCGGAAACAATGATGTCCGCATCCACGATGTTTACCTTTTGCTCACTCTTGATAAAGTCAATAACCTTTGACCGGACCTCTTCTTCAGACATACCGAGGGTCTCATGAACAATTTCCCCCTGGCGGGAGTCGTCCCGTTCCGGCATGGGCATGACCTTCGGACGAACCGTTGACATCTGGGGGCGGGTTCTCGGGCAAAGGATCGTGGCCATAATGTTTCCACCAAAGGCTGGACGGGTCTGACGCAGCAGTTTGGTCTCGGGATCAATATCCAGGCCGGTACAGTCCGCTGTCAGCCCTGTGTAGATCGTGGTTGCCACGTTCCCCGCAAAGTCTCTGCCCTGTGTTGTGGCGCCGTAAATGACA
>JALTEW010000361.1 GCA_027073795.1 bacterium
TGGGTGATAAAAAGGGTTGTAAGCCTTAGATCGCGCAAGATGCGTCTAAACTCGAGACGGAGATACTTGGCCGTCTTCACATCCAGGCTGCTGAAAGGCTCGTCTAACAACAGGATATCTGGATGCGGGGCAATGGCCCTGGCCAGCGCAACGCGCTGTTTCTCGCCGCCGCTAAGGTTTACAGGATACCGTCCGGCAAGATGGGTAATACCCAAAAGTTCCATTACATCACTGCCTTGGCGCTTGATCGTCTCCTTGCCCAACCCCATCCCGCTGAGACCATATACGACGTTTGAAAAAACCGTCATATGCGGGAAGAGAAACAGGTCCTGGGGAAGATAGCCGATCCGTCTTTCACGTATGGGGACAGACCGGACATCCCTGCCATTTAAAAAGATTTTCCCCTGGTACGGCACCAGGCCGGCAACGGCCTTGATAAGGGTTGTCTTACCGGCGCCCGTCAATCCAACAATAGCGAGTGTTTCCCTATGATGAACCTCAAGGTCAACGGAATTCAAGGCGAAATTTTTAACCGCCTTCAGGACGATTTTAGCCAAGACGCCACCTTTCCGTCACCCGTTTTTCAAGGAAATAGAAGAACCGCTCAAAGGAAAAACACATCACCGCCAAGACCATAAGGCAGACAATGATGATGTCCATCCTTATCAAGCTCTCCGCGCGCATCAGCAACGCCCCAATCCCCGTGGGAATGGCCACCATCTCCGCCGCTATAATGACCCTCCATGCCATCCCCGCCTCCAGCCGGAGGCCCGTAAAGATACTCGGCAAGGCCAACGGGAAAAGGATGGTCATTAGAATCCTTCCTTCTCCCTGCCCAAGTGTCCGCGCCACCTGGACATAATTTCTGTCCACGCTCCGAACCCCGCTGGCCGTATTATAAAGAACCGGGAAGAAGGAACAGGTAAAGATAATGGCAATCGGCAGAAGCTCGTTTATCCCAAACCAGATCATGAAGATCGGAAGCCAGCCGAGGGCAGGGATCGGATAAATGAGGCTGACAATAGGGGAAAAAGTGCGATTTAAGATATCGTTCCACCCCATCAGCAACCCGCAGGCAAGCCCGGCGATACTGCCTGTAATGAAGCCTATCAGCACGCGCATGAGGCTCATGGAGAAGTGATGGATCAGCACCCCGTTTTTTATAAGGGTAAAGGCCTCTACAACCACGCTGGAAAAGGGGGGGAGCATCTGCCGCGGAACGATATTCAAACGTGCTACAAACTCCCAAAGCCCCAAAAATGCCAAAACCGGTAAAAAACCAAGACCAGAGTTTATCGGGCCACTCCTGCCTTCATTCATGGATCCACCTCAGGTCGAGAATATCATGGGCATCAAAACGCTTGATATATCCCAAATGTGAGACATAGTCTATCTCCTGCTGCACCATTTTTATGTCTATATCTGTCGTACATTCCATCTGCTTAAACAGCGCCCTTTTTACTGCCCGCGGCGTAATTGTAAGCCCGCGCAGAACATCGGCTATCTTAAATGGGAAAACCTTTCTCCCAACAACTGTGAGCGCATCTGCGGTAATTCTTGATGCGTCATCGGGGTGCGAGTGAATAAATTCTGTGGCTTTTTTCGTAATCTTAACTAATTTTCCTACAATTTCCGGGTGCCGTTCTATCAAATCATCTGTTACTACCAAAACACTCCCTTGCATATCAGGCCATAAATCCCTTGCGCTTGCTAATTCCCTAAAACCTGCTTCAACACCCATTGATGGAAACTGTTCACAACAAAACCCGGCATCAATTTGACCCGCCTTTAAGGCAAATAAAACCATTGGCGGCGGCATTCTCAAGGCCTTTCTCGCCAGCTTCTTTGCATCGAGATGATATTTATCAATCATTTTATGCATCACGGCATCCGTTGGACTTCCTTCCCTGGGACATGCAATTCTCACGTCATCACGCATTAAATCTTGAACTGTTTTTACTCTTTCCCGGTTTACAATAAGACCATAGCCGTATCTATGCGTACCACAGACAATCTTTATCCTTACGCCGCCATTCGCATAGGCGACAATAGCGGGGATTGCACATATATAAGCCGCATCAATACCCCCTTTTGACAGGGCGCCGGCAAGCGCCATGCCCGTTATATAGTTATCAAATGTCGATACATTTAAACCCTCTTTCTTAAACCATCCCTTTTCCCGGGCAATATGCGCGCAGGCCGCATGGGAGACAAACTCCACCGCCATGGAAATCTTCCTGCCCCCGGCCGTTGAAATACCAACCCTGCAAAAAGTGATGAAAAATACAAGGCATAATACCACCCATTTTTTAAGCATGTTTGTCACCCTCCCAAAACTCCCCTACAGTTCTCAAGCCAGCGGATTGTCGCGTCTATCATGGTATTCCGATACAATTTAACCAGGCTCTCAAACGATTCTCCATTCTCACTCTTCATTTCACTCAATCTGTTCTTGCGCTTTACGCAAACATTTATCTGCGCATTGACCAATGCCTCGCCCATATCCAGATGTAACTTGTGAATCATGTAAAGCTTTGCCAGAAACTCCATCCGGATGTTCCTGATTTTCTCAGAGGGACGACACACCCATTCAAGAAATGCCGCACGTCCCTTCTCGGTCACGGTGTATACCCGTTTCCCCGGCCGGTTTTCCTGAACCATCAAAGATGATCGAATCATCCCCTCGCCTTCGAGGCGTTTGAGAAGGTTATAAAGCTGACTCATGGGGATAGACCATATCTGCAAGAGTTCCGACCGGTGGATTTCGTACCCGTGCTTTGCCCCTTCCATCAGCAGTCCGAGGACGACATAGGCCTGGGGAGTTGCGCCTTTCAATTTACCTCCAACATAGAATATTCCATAGTGGAATAATAAAACAAATTCCTTTTGTCAAGAAAATTCTTAATAGAGTTTCAAGATCACATGAGCTAAAGTGCCTCTTCACTCCTGAAAATGAGTGAAAGGGCTAAAGTGCAGGCTGGTGAAATTATTTTATTTACTTAACGAGCCACAAGAACAGGACAGGGCGCGTGTTGAAGAACCTTCTGGCTGACACTCCCTAGCATCAGCCCCGTAAGGGTTCCCAGCCCACGCGCGCCTAAAACGATGAGGTCCGCCTTACGCGCCTCTGCCACATGAAGAATAGCCTCGGCCGTGGGGCCCTCGAGAAGCTCTGTTTCAACTTCAAGGCCATACGAGTTCAGTTCCTCAACAGTTTCGTCAAGTATTTTCTGACCGTTGGCGATGCGGTGGGTCGCGATACTGCTGTATTCCTTGAACCCCAGAAAATCCGACAAACTTGGATAGGCGTGAACCACAAACAGTTTTGCTTTATGAATTCTGGCGAGGTCCCGGGCAATAACCTGTGCCCTTTGTGCGTGCTCAGACCCGTCGGTTGCAAAGACGATTCGTTCAAACATCTTCCCCCCTTGGCAGACATACGTGACTAAGCAGTTTATATCATCTTGTGGCCATCGATATTCCTGCTTACAGTCTACATCGATTGTGGCGGAAGTCAAATCATCTTTGGCCCTAAGCCTTTTGCCCAATGCCATGACTCTTTTTGACATTTCCTGACCACCGAGTTATAAAATTTGAATATGACGGCCGAATGCAAGGTAGGAGGAATACACGACAATGCGAGGAATAATGACGCATGATGGCATTGATAAAACACCTTCCCCTTGACCTCATCAATTTTTTAATTGTTACCCTCTTCTCCCTTCTGATAGGACTTGAGCAAAGACGTCACCATATAGATGAAAGTGAGAATGAAAAGGTAGAATTTCTTTTCGGGACAGACAGGACTTTTACGCTCATAGGTATTTTTGGATACATTCTCTATATCATTTCGCCCCGCTCCCTTATTCCGTTTATAATCGGCATCGTTATCCTCTCCATTTTGCTGGGCATTTATTACTTAAGCAAGATCAGGCTTCGCAAACACTTTGGGCTCACGTCCATTATCATCGCCCTGATTACCTATTGCTTGACCCCGCTCATTTATCTGGAACCACACTGGCTTGTGATGTTAGTTGTGGTCACCATCCTTATTTTTGTGGAAATCAAGGAAAACCTCTTTATCATCTCGCAGAAATTTGGCAGGGATGAGTTTACCACCCTGGCCAAGTTTATCATTATTACAGGGGTCATCCTGCCACTTCTGCCCCATCACCCCATCTCCAGTCTGATTAACATCTCGCCCTATCAGTTCTGGCTCGCGATCGTGGCTGTTTCAGCGATTTCCTACTTTAGCTACCTGCTAAAAAAGTTTGTGTTCCCTAACGCGGGAACCATTGTAACCTCCCTGTTAGGTGGCCTTTACAGCAGCACGGCAACAACGCTAATCCTTGCCCGGAAAAGCAGGGAGGGGAATGAACTGGTTAAAACACCCGCCGCGATTATCAGTGCTACAGGCGTTATGTATGTTAGAGTCCTTATCCTTGCCTTCCTCTTCAATAAATTGGTCGCTCTGAGGCTGTCGGTTTACTTTATGATTCTGATTTTACTGAGCGCCATCCTGAGTTTTTCTTTCCTGAAAGGTAAACATCCCCTGAAAAACAACCGGGAAGATGCCAGCCACAGAAACCCACTCGAATTTAAAACGGCCCTTATCTTTGGCGGACTATTCGCTTTTTTTGCGGTTATTACAAACCTCATCGTCTCAAACTATGGAAACCGGGGAGTTGGTTTTCTCTCACTCGTCGTGGGTGTCACGGACATCGATCCGTACATTCTCAACCTCTTTCAGGGCGGTGTTGCAAAGATCAGCATCAATACCATCGTCATAGCAACCTTGGTGGCTACGGCAAGCAACAACCTCATGAAATTAATTTACGTATTTTCCCTTGGGCATCCCGGTATCAGGAAAAAGGTCACCCTTGGATTCAGCCTTCTTATTATCGTTAGTATCGGCTTTGCGGTTTATCTCTTCTAACCGGCCATCAATTCTACCCGTTTATACATGATCCACTTGAGAAAAGATTGGACGGCGATACAAAAAGGTTCAGATTCAAGGCATGCAATTCTTAGCCTGAAGGGGCGTTTAAGATTTTTATTTTTTTGCTTCAGTGTTCAACCTTGTACCTTGAGCCCTCACAAGGCTGTTACACATGCTTTCAGATTAGAAACCCCATTGACTTAACCGCTAAAAGGTCTAAAAGTGAGCAAAAAGGTTCTAATAAAGATAGCGAGCTGGAGGAAACCATGAACCTCTACATCATTCGCCATGGCCAAACCGCGTGGAACAAGGAAGAGGTGTTCAGGGGAACCAGAGACATTCCCCTGAACGAGGTGGGCCTGAAAGAAGCCGATGCGCTGGGCACTTATCTGAGGGATACTCCTTTCGATGCCATCTATACCAGCCCGCTCTCCCGCGCCACGCAGACAGCAGACGCCGTCGCCGGGACAGCACATGTAACCCCCGTGATTGAGCCCAACCTGATGGACTTGAATTTCGGCACGTGGCAGGGGATGCCCCATGAGAAGGTCAGGAAAAAATTCCCGGATCTCTACAAAACTTGGATACTTTTCCCGGAGAAAGCCCAATTTCCCGAAGGGGAATCTCTTCGGGATGTAGGATCTCGCGTGGATACCCTCCTTAAAAGGCTTTTAGAAAAACACCCCAACCAAACCGTCGCCCTTTTCAGCCACAGGGTCGTCTGCAAGGTTATCCTGTGCCGGCTTTTGGGCCTTGGCTTGGATCATTTCTGGCAGATTCAGCAATCCACCGCGTGTCTGAACCGCTTTCACTATCACAAAGGAACCTGGTTCTGCGATCTCATTAACAGCCAGTGTCAC
Organism: bacterium; assembly: GCA_027073795.1. Lineage (GTDB taxonomy): Bacteria > Desulfobacterota > S145-22 > S145-22 > S145-22 > S145-22. The sequence continues at coordinate 5,800 of JALTEW010000361.1, forward strand.
CTTGAATCCCTTAAAGGACGCACCACGGTGGACTTTTAGACTTCCACAGGACCAGGCTTTTCTTGAGAGTCTCGATTAGCCTGGCCGACCGCCTAAAACGCCCCGGTATCCTTGCTATCTGGCGCGTTTCGTGTAAGATAAGCTTGCGGAAGGTTAGATTGACTTCAGTTGTGCCATGGTTATTTTACCATGTAGAAAATGAAAGGAGGCAGTGGTTTTATGAAAAAACACCAGAAACTTGTAATAGGTAGTCTCGCGATTCTGATGTTGTTGGCGTGGACGATCCCGGCGCAAGCCCTTTTCGGGTTTGGAAAAAGCAAAAAGGGGGTGCCGTCATCGACCCCCAAAGTCAGGATGATTCCGGCTTCATTCGCCGAACTGGCAAAGAAAATCAATCCGTCGGTTGTCAACATCAGCACCACGAAGATTTTCAAATCGAGGGGATTTCATCATCCGTTTATGGGAGAAAACGATCCCTTCCGTTTTTTCTTCGGGGATGATTTTTTTAAAAAATTTTTCGGGGGTCAGATGCCACGTGAGTTCAAGCAGCGAAGCCTTGGATCAGGGTTTATTATCGACCCGGATGGATATATCCTGACCAATAACCACGTAGTGGCAAAGGCGGACAAGATAGTAGTGAAACTCGAATCCGGGAAGGAATGTAAGGCAAAAATCATTGGGACAGATCCTAAAACTGA
>JALTEW010000362.1 GCA_027073795.1 bacterium
AGGGAGCACTCTGCTCATCGTTCGATTCGGCCAGATCCAAAAGGGCTGCGCCATAGGCCGAGCGATTGTCAGTCCTTACATCAGGAGTATAGGTTCGCGGGGTACCCATATTCAGGGGAGGAATTTCCGCCTGAGGAAATTCCAAGAGCTTGTAAACTGCCTCTTCACGTAATGACCGGTATTCGGAAAGGTCTGAAGGAAGGTTCAGCTCCCCCATTGCCCTCCCAAATTCCTCTTCATCCAAGGCCTTTCCGTGGTACGTAGGCGTTCCTTCCATAAAAGAAATGCCTTTCCCTATTGTGGTATGGGCAAGAATGGCAACCGGTGTGGTTTCATCCGTCTGGGCCTCGACAATGGCACTGAAAAGGGAACTGATATCGTGGCCATCCACTTCCAGGACCCGCCAACCATCTGACTCGTAATTCGCCCGCAGGGCCTGGGGCATTACCTCATCCGTTGTCCCGCTGATCTGAATCCCATTGGTGTCCACAATAACTGTCAGGTTGCTCAGACCAAACTTTTTGGCGAATCTCCTGGCCTCGGAAACCTGTCCTTTCTGCTGTTCTCCGTCACTCATCAGAACAAAGACGTGGTTGCTTTCGATCCCCTTCAGCCGCGAAGAAAGGGCAAAACCACACCCGGCCGACAGCCCCTGCCCCAGGTTCCCCGTGCTCCACTCTACCCCTGGCACGCTGCGCTCGATATGCCCCTCGAAAGGACTCCCCGCCAGGCGAAAGGTTGAAACAGCCTCTTTTAAATCAAAAAACCCCATCCGGCCCAAAACAGCATAGACCCCCGGAGATGTGTGACCATGGCTCACAATAATCCTGTCTCGGGCGGGATCCATCTGGTTTTCAGGCGAAATATTCGCATTGGACCATACCGTCAAATAGATTTCTGTGGATGACATGGAACCGCCGGGATGGCCACACCCCGCAAGGGTTGTCATTCTCAGGATATCCCCCCTCACCTGCCTTGCTGTTTCCTTTAAATCCTGGAGTTCTTCAGATGAAAGCTCTTTCCGAGCAAATTTACCCGTTAACATGCAACACTTCCTTTTTGATTTCTGGTTTTTCCGGGAACCGTTTACGGTCTAACCAACAACCGAACAACCTCACCGCTTACGGCGTGTATATGACAACCAGAAGCTCCGTGGTTTCAGGCTTCGGGTTATTCAACTTGTGAATCAAGGCGGAGTTGAAGTGGATAGATTGTCCCTTCTTGAGCGTCCATGAATTATCACCTACAGAAATCTCCAAGTTCCCCTCGAGTACATAGATAAACTCCTCACCCTCATGTTGGTATTCCACCATCTTGTGCGCTTGTTGAGGCTCGATGGTTACATGAAAGGCCTTCATGTGTTTGTTCCGGGCGTTGGGCGTCAGGGAACGATAGGCATATTCACGGGTTCGCTTCTCATAGCTTTCGATTTTCCGCTTCTCTGCATCTTCACGCTCCTCATCGCTCAGCAGATCTCCAGAATCAATCTGAAGGGCCTTAGCAATCTTGATAATCGATGAAACGGGCGGAAGGATATCCCCCCTCTCGATTTCTCGAATTGTATCGGGCGTTAAACCAGACTCTGCCCCCAGTTCTTCGAAAGTCATCTTCCTCGACCTGCGCATCTTTTTAATCTTGGATCCCAGATTGACCCTTTTCCCACTTGAAGCCACACGCGCCTCCTTTAAACTTTCTTCGTATCACACCTAACAAAGTTCCCCCTTTTTGTCAATTTAATTCGTCCGTCTCGGATAGCGCAAAAATCTCGTGTAAAATTGGCAAGGTCAAAATAATATTTAAAACAAACTGGGCTATCTTGGAGAACCTGTCACCTCAGTTCACACCCGAGCACCCAGGACCATATCTATGCCCTTCTACTGACCAACCAATAGCTCAGTCCCGTCTGAAGGATGGAAAGGCCAATAAAATAAACAACCCAGTCCGGAAACCCGAAGATGAGTGCTGGTTTCACATGCCACCGCCAGAAATCCATCCCAAGGGTGAAGATGGCCAGGAATCCATAGAAATAGGGGGATTTCAAAAATCCCGGCCATCTCATCTCCGGATGCCTGTCCCAAACAGCGATGACGAGATACACCCCAAAGGTCACAAGCATGATGGGCACCACGGGCAGAAATCCGAACGGGGGAAGAAGTTTAAAGTAATACAAGACCACCATTCCCTCTCCTGCAATCATGGACATCCACGCCGCAACGGATGAACGCGTCTGTTCGTAAAATCCGAACAGGACCACGGGAAACAGAACGGCAAGCCCCGTGAAGGTTTGCTTCGCGATGGAGAGGATCGTGCTGGGGGGCTTAACGGCAAGGAGAAAGCCTGCAACCGCGAGAACAACCACAAAAATCCTCCCCGGCCAGGCCCCCTTCGGCGCCTTGCCTTTGAACAAGGGATAGATATCCTCCGTAAAAATCGATGAAAGGGTCAGGAGCTGGCTGTCCAGGGTGGACATCAGGGCCGCCAGGCCGCACGCCACCACAAGACTTCCCAGGACATTTCCCGGAAGATCCGCCGCTAAAAGCGGCAGGATATGGTCGGCCGCCTTCCCATGCAGTCCGGGATGGTTTAACCTCCCCAGAACACCGATGCTCACTGGCAAGATAAAGACCAGGCTACAGATGAACGGATAGGCCAACATGGAGAAACGGATGGTTTTTTCGTCCTTCGCCGCAAGAAATCGCTGAAAGAGTTGGGGAAACATGGGATCACAAAAAAACCACAGGAAGATGAAGGAAAACCATAACGCCGGGGTGTATTTTCCCCCGGGTCCCGGACGCGAAAAAAGGTCGGGGTATCTCGCCATAATTTTCACATTGGCGGAGATCAGTCCCCCTTCCCGTGAAGCAATAACCACCAGCGCGAGAACGAGGAGGACCATCATCAAAAGCCCCTGAAAGGCGTCCGTCCAGGCCACGGAACGCATTCCTCCCTGAAAGGTATAAAACACAACCAGGCCCGTCACCAGCGCGGCTCCCACCACGTAGTTCAAGCCCAGGAGTTCCTTGAGAGCATAACCTGCGGCGATAGGCTGAAGGGCGATATAAGGCAAGGTAAAAACAATCATTATTATGGCAAAAATCGCGGACACGCCTCTGGATTTATAAATCCTCCGCACCAGGTCCGGGGGCGTGATAGCACCTGTTTCCAAGCCCATCTTGTAGGTTTTCTTCCCGACGAACCAGAAGGTCAATGCCATAAAGCCGGTGCCAAAACCAACAATCGGATAAAAGCTGAACCCGTCCCGGTAACCGGCGCCCGAGGCGCCGAAAACTGTAAACGCAGAAAAGTTCGTCGCGGCCATCGTTGCGAGAAAGATGAACGGTCCCAGGCCGCGCCCCGCGAGGAAATAATCCGAGGCGCTTTTCGACTTTTTAAGCCCCGCAATCCATCCCACGAAAACAACACCCATGGCATACGCAATTAAAATCCCAATCTTTACACACATTTTCACACCTCCTTAATAAAAAAGCCATCCCTCAAGCTGGGATGGCTCAAACGAAGCCTGTACATAGCTTGCAATCACAAAATTTAATTAGAGATTGCTTATAAAAAAATGCGAGGTTTGTCAAGATGTTTGTAAACTTCTTTCTATAATTGCTTAACAATCAGTTATGTTCATGATGGGGAAAAACCCCAGAAATAGATAGTTCTTTTTTGTAATATGATGTGAACATCCCCCGGCCGAAGTCGGGGAAGGTTTATTTATTTCAGGTCATCATGGGTGAATTTTCACCCGAATGGCCTTGACACTCTTTCATATTCCGCTTGAAAGCTGAAGATTCTATTTTCAAGTTCTGCGAGGTTTTCAAAGCGTTGGGTGTAAGTACCTCAGCTCGCATGGACCGGCGTATGTACCTGAATAGCATTGGGATACGATCGATAGATCTTTGTCCCCTGTGCGAAGAGCCGTTATCGGTCACCCAAAAAACACGACACGCACAGTTCCTGGCCCATGACAAGGTTGACCAAGTCATGAAAGCTGTCAATTCCAGTGCTATCCCTGCACAAACCAAAGATCTTGGCTTGCCGAACACCCCAGACTGCCAGGTAAGCAATGGCTCCCATTCTTGAATATTTATGCTCCACACGGCTAAGCCAATAATGCAATACCAATACGTCATCGTATTTATGCCAACGCGTACTTAGCCAAGCGGGAAAATCAGCAGAAAGACGGAGCCTTTCCCTTCCCCGCTCTTGACTTCCACGCGTCCTTTATGGGCCTTCATGATATGCCTTACCAGAGACAGCCCCAGCCCTGTACCGCCGAGCTCCCGGTTTCTTGACTTGTCCACCCGATAGAAACGCTCAAAGATGCGGGGAAGAGAGGATTCGGATATCCCCACCCCCGTATCCTTTACTGAGACAATCGCTTCCCGACCGATTTCCTTAACCTCCACCGTTACTTCCCCCCCCTTGGGGGTATATTTAATGGCGTTGTCGATGAGGTTTCCCACAGCCTGCTCAACAAGGTTGGCATTGGCAGGCAGGTTGATATCGCTCTCAGGACAAAATTTCAGGCTGACACCCGCCTTTTCAGCAGCTCGTTTGAAGTCGTCAACGGAACGTCCAACCACCTCCGGCAATGAGATCTTTTCAAATGGTATGTTCTCTTTCTCGAGGCCCTGCTCGATTCTCGCAAGGCTCAACAAATCTTCAATGATGGCGCTCAGTTTTTCCACCTGCCTTGAGAGCATGGAAAGAAAACGTTTGGCATCAGAAGGCCGCTTCAAGGCAACCTCCTGCAGGGTTTCAACGGCGCCCTGGATAGCCGTAATGGGGGTCTTTAACTCGTGGGATACATTCGCCACAAAGTCCCGGCGGACGATCTCAAGCCGATGGAGACGGGTAATATCGTTCATAACGATAACCGCACCGATCTTCCGGTTCCCTTCCCCTTCCAAGGGCGCCCCGTGAAGCTGAAGTTGCATCCTTCCCCCTTCCCCAAAGGGAATGGTCATTTCCTGAGGTTCCGAGGCGTTAAGCGCCCGTTTTATAAATTCTTGAAGACGCGAATTCCTGATAATCTCGTAGAAGTTCTTCCTCTGTACTGTTTCTTTATCCACTTCAAACAATGCGGCAGCCCGTGTATTGATAGAAATAACCGTATCATTTAGATCCACGGCCACAACCCCTTCACTCATGCCTGACAGAATAACTTCCAGTTCCTGCTTCTGGCGTCTGACCGTTTCAATCGTTTCCCGTAATTGCGCCGCCATTTCGTTCATCGCCTCAGACAGGAGCATAAGCTCCCGTGTCTTTTGCGGCGGCACCCTTTCGCTTAAGTTTCCCCTGGCAAACTGTTGAACCACCTGGGTCATCTCACTAAGCGGGTACGCAATCTTTTTTGCCACGAGGAAACTTATCAAAGCCGCCAGCCCCGCGATGAGAATTCCACCAAACAAAATCTTTCTGTAAATCCCCCCAAGGATCTGGTAAAGCAAAGATACAGGCAGGGCGGCACGCATCACGGCAACGAGCCTCCCTTGGCACGAGATGGGGTGGGCCACATACATGAGTCGTTGTTTCAGGGTGTAACTGTAACGGATAGACTGCCCCTCTCCCCGTGTTCGGGCCGAGACAACCTCTGGACGGTCCGCGTGATTGTCCATGGTGGCAGGGTCCTTCCTGGTGTCTCCCACCACCTTCCCGTCGGGGAGAATCACGGTGAAACGCGTGTTGATACGCTTGCCAAGATCCTTACAGACCTGGTCAATGTCCGCAACTTTCCCTCGTTCAAAGAGCCGTGAAACCTCTGTTTCCGCTAAAAGAAGGCGGGCTTTCAGGTCAGCGGCCACCTGCTCCATGTAGATGTGCTTGAGGGTCGTGACAGCTAATCCACTGACAGCAAGGATAGAAATCAGGATAATAAAAAGGTAAGTGGGATAAATCTTCCAGACAAGAGAGCGGCGCCTCATGTGTAGTCCTCTAATTTATACCCGACACCACGCACGGTTTTGATTTTGTTCCCAAACGACCCGAGCTTTTTACGCAGGCCGACTATTTGAACATCCACCGCGCGTTCCGTTACCGGATACCCTGCGCCGCGAACGAATTCTACGATCTGTCCCCTGCTATAAACCCAGCCAGGCCGGGAAGTTAGTAGCTGAAGGATCTTAAACTCCGTCAGCGTCAAGTTCATAGGTCTTCCACTCAACTTGACCTCATGCCTACCCAGATGGATTTCAAGGTCATTGAGCTTGATGAATTCTGGTGCCTCCTCACTTTTACCCTCCCCCCGACGGAGCACGGCCCTAACCCTTGCAATCAGGACCTTTGGACTAAAGGGCTTCGTAACATAATCATCCGCGCCAACTTCCAGGCCTGTGATGATATCCGCATCCTCTCCCTTCGCCGTCAACATCACAATCGGAATATCTCCCGTTTCTGCTCCCTTTTTGATTCTTCTGCAGACCTCCATCCCATCCACCCCGGGAAGCATCAAGTCTAGAATAATGAGGCCGGGCT
>JALTEW010000363.1 GCA_027073795.1 bacterium
ACACTACTGGCTGACGGCCGGGGCCTTCAAGCTCTTCGGCCAAAACGAATTTGCCGCCAGGTTTCCCTCTGCTTTTTTCGCACTGCTTGGCATCGCAGGGGTATATTTTCTGGCAAGGAAGCGCTACGGGGATAAGGCAGGGGTTACCTCCGCGGCTGTCCTTTCCGGATCCGTTTTCTGGTACGTTTTGGGACGCGTGGATGTGATCGACATGGAGGTATCTTCCCTGATATCGCTTTCCCTCCTCTCCTTTCTGTTCTGGGAAGTGGGAAACGGGGAAACCCGCATGGGGGGGAAAAGGAAATCTCCTTTCCCCCGTGGAAAAATTGCATCTCTCATGGGGTATTATATTTTTGCGGCCCTCGCGACCCTGTCAAAGGGATTAATCGGGCTTGTCTTCCCCGGGGGCATTGTATTCCTGTATCTCCTCCTAACCCGGCGCCTGCGGTGGCTTACCAAAATGGGGCTATGGTGGGGAATTCCGCTATACCTGGCGATCACCTCGCCCTGGTTCATCGCGGTAAGCGTAAAAAACCCGGAATTTCCGTGGTTTTTCTTTGTTCACGAGCACCTTCTCAGATACCTTTCCGGGACAAGTCACACAGATGCCAATCCGTTTTACTACCTCCCCATTATCATCGGGGGGCTTCTGCCCTTCACGGGATACCTCTTCCCGGCCCTTGTTGCGCCTTTAAAAGGCATAAAGAAAAGCGGCCTCCGCGGGGAGCGAACGGAACTATTTCTGTTATTATGGATGGCCGTAATCCTCCTGTTTTTTTCCCTTTCTAAGGGCAAACTTGCCACCTACATTCTTCCCGTTTTTCCTCCGGCGGCCATCCTTATTGGACGCTATATTGCGGACCACGAAGCTGAATGGAATAAAAAGGGAAGACTGCTGAAAAATCATCTCCTGGGGGTAGGGGGAGCGCTTGTCTTTCCGATCGCGGTGCTCGTTTTCCCGTTTGTTCAGAGACACGCCTCGTTAGGCAAGGCCTTCTTATACGCCATGCCACCCCTGATCCTTACGATGGTGGCCATAGGTTGCGCCGTTTGGTGGGGACGACGGGGACGGCGGGGAGTCGCGATATGGCTCTCTTTCGTTACGGTTGTGGCCGTACTGGGGGGCACCCCCGCGATAAAAAGCGTCTATGGCCCCTACAGGTCTGTAAAAGCCATTTCAAAAATGGCGAGAAAGTTGCCGAAAAACGAGCCTATCATTACTTTTGGACATTACTGGCAGGGACTCCCCTTTTACGCGCGCCGAAGAGTGGTTGTCGTGGACTACGAAGGGGAGCTGGCATTTGGGATCCGCCACGCGAAAGACAGGAAACAATGGTTCTGGAGCTGCAGGCGCTTCTTCCAAACATGGCGTTCCAATCGTCGCCTGTGGGTTATGATATCGGATGAAGGGCTTGAAGAAAAGTGCGGGCAAGGCGCATTGACGGTTAGGAAGAGGCTCGGCAGCTACACCCTCGTGGCGCATAAAGGCTACCTCAATCTCATTACAAACACGCCATTCGACAGCCCGTTGAAATCGTCCTTTCCTCGGTCCAAAAATTAATCTATTGAAGACGTCACGGCAACACAGCAAGGGAACGAACGGGCGTAAAAGAAACGTTATCTATTTTTAATTTATAAGTCAAAGCCATAGCCCAAGCTCGTGACTATGACTTTTTACTCATATCCTATTCCTCACCAACATTACGCACAGGTAATATCCAGGTCACCTTCCAGTCATTTAATCAATTTATACTGATATTGCTTCTACAGACGGATATTTCTTGAGGGGGAAAAGGGATGAAACACAGTTTCTGCCTTATCTTTCATTCAAAAATATATCTCCTCGTTCTTCTATCCCTTACTTTTGCTATGTTTGT
>JALTEW010000364.1 GCA_027073795.1 bacterium
CTTTTGCATCATTATAATATGGCTCGCACGTCTTGTCTCCTGCATATTCTGATGAAAGCATATTCATTTTTTCTACATAAAGTCTAGATACGAGATTTAACCTATTAATTGACTTTAAAACATTGCACCAATATAAACTGCCTTTTCCTGAGAATATCGCACCCAAAAGCATCTGTGTTGTTAAATATGGATAGGTAGTTTCAACAACTTTGTTGTTATTTTTTTTCTTAAAGGCAACAGAGCCAAAATTGCTGTTTCCATTAACAGACAAAATATCTATATTAACAGAATTAAGACTTGGAATATTATCAAAGCTAACAGAGTTTGAAAAGTCAACTATCCTTACCCATTTCTCGTTGTCATAGCTAAATTCAGAGATATCATTTATTATATCAGGATTAAGCTGATCAATGTTTGAAATATAGTCTTCAATTGTGTAAGTAAGATCGTCATCTTTAGGGATAACAAAAACATATTTGATGTATGGAGATGAAATATAAAAAAAGTTATCTGTAGGAAAAGGCATAGAGAAAGGAAGAGACCATAGAATAAGGCTATCTGTTGACATCTTTTCAGGAGCAAAGATCTCATCTAAAGGTGTTGATTTCCCAATCCCAGAATTTCCAAAATAAAATCTTGATTCTCCGCAGCCGGAATTGCTGCAAGTTTCAGGATCGCAGGAAAAAGACAAAGTCATATCAGGAATGGGGATTGTTGATGCTGTGTCTGACTGCTGTTTTGCGCTTGAAAATAATAAATTCAGCTTGTTAACAACATTAACAGCAATGCTTTGGTTTTGCCTGCTCTGGTACCAGTTTGATAATCCAAGAAAGAACATTAATATAATTGCGCCAATAAAAAGCATAAAAATCCAACTAAACTGAACTTCAACAAATGCTTTTTTGCTATTCTTTATTTTGTAATTTCTATTGCGATTCTGCATTATAACCAACAAAGAGATTTAAATACAGCCAGTAACAGCCAAAGGCATATTATTTTGGCATTGAAACTTCAACTTTATTGCCTGTGCCTTTTACTTTAATTGTAAGTTTTGAAGCAACAGTATCAAAGCAAACATAGCCTTTTGTATTATCTTTGGGCACTGCAATATAATCTATTTTTACATTGCTTTCTACTTTATCTCTTGGAAAAAAGAATACATTCTGTGTTTTGTCTTTCCAGGCATCACAAATAAGGGCATCATAATCTTTTGTGCCTTTTGTGCATATTGAAGAATGCTCAATTGTTGTCTTTTGTATGCTTAGGTCTGTAAAACATACTTTTGTTATGCCATCTGGAAGATCAAATGTTGCTATTTTCCAGCTTCCCGGCCTTGACCTGTATTCTGAAAAAGTGCTTTTTATATCCCTAGTCAGCTTGGACACATCAATCTTATGTATCATTTTTGATATGCCACCAATCCATTTAAAGCCAAGAAAAAGCAAAAAGCCTATTATAAGTATTGTTAAAAGGTATATAAACATCTGGCTTTGCATCTGGGCTTTTTTGTGCTTTTTTTTAGCTGGCATTATATCTCCTTATTTTTTTATGCTGGTTGTGTTTAGGCTTTTCTTTATTTAAACATAGACTTTAAGGTTATTGCATCTTTTGCAGTAATTGATTTTTTATCTTTAATAGCATCAATTATTGTTCTTATTTCTTCTCTTGACAAAGTACCCATTCTGTCAAAATGCGATAAAATATAGTTTACTGTGTTTAAATTCAGCTGTTTTCCCTTTTGTGCTGCAAGATTGCTAATTTGCGTTATTATGCTTGAAATTTCAGGAGACTGCTTTGCTGAAAGCCTTGATAGTTCTTTAAATGGATCAGATCCTTTTGCGATTTTTCCAAGGCTATCAAAAAGCTTGTTTTTTGT
>JALTEW010000365.1 GCA_027073795.1 bacterium
GTGATTGACATAAAGGATGTCATATTCTATTTGGCTTTCACATTCTATGGCCTTTTTCTGACATCCAGAGTTCTTGAATCGAAGCGGTGGAGGGGTTGATTATGGCGAAAAAAGAATTTGAGAGTGGAAGTGCGAAGCGGCTACGGCTGGGGACAAATGCCTTTATTTACAGTATTGTTGTCCTGGCTATTCTGGTTTTTATCCAGCTTATTGCCACTCGCCATACCAAGCGGATCGATCTTACATCAAACAAGATCCACTCCCTCTCCGCCCAATCCGTCAATATTTTGAAGAACATCAGGGAAGATGTCACCATCAAGGCCTTTATGCGGGAGGGGAAAGAAAAGGAAGACGTAGCGGAGCTTCTGGACCTGTATGCCTATCACTCAAAAAGGATACACCCAGAAATCATTGACCCCGACCGGCATCCCGGCGTGGCGAAACAATATGATATAAGGAACTATGGAACCTTGGTCTTTCTTTGTGGGGACAGAAAGGAAAAGATCCTTCAGTCTACTGAAGAGGCCATCACCAATGCACTGATCAAGGTGACACAGAAGAAAAAGAAAAGGATCTATTTCCTGACTGGCCACGGGGAAAAGGACTTGAAAGATACGGGAAAAACAGGGTATTCCCAGGTCAAAAAGTCGCTCGAAGATAAAAACTACGAGATTAAAACACTCCTTCTCTCCCGTAACAAGGGAGTTCCTAAAGACGCTGATCTCCTTGTCATCGCCGATCCCCAGGTGGAACTCCTTCAGCACGAGCTTACCGCGATTAGGGAATATCTGAGGCGCGGGGGGAACCTTTTGGCTCTCATAAACCCTTACACCTCTGTCGGGCTGGTCAATCTCCTGAAAGATTTCGGGTTTATTATCGGCAATGATATGATCGTGGATAAGCTCAGCCGGGTTTTGGGAGGAGGATACCTTATGCCTGTGGTCGCCACCTATGGCACCCATCCCATAACCCGGAATTTCAATATGATGACCTTCTACCCGACAGCAAGAAGTGTACAGATTATGAAGGGGAAAGAAGCCGAGACAAACTTCAATCTCACCATTCTTGCCATGACAGGAAAGGCAAGCTGGGGAGAGACGGACAGAAAGATGCTGGAAGCCGGCAAGGCGCATTTCGACAAGGGCAAAGACCTGCAGGGTCCTGTCCCCCTGGCCGCGGTATGTGAGGTCACACCCCAAGGAATGACCAAATTAACGGGAAAGCTGAGAAAAAAACAGCGTCCAAGAATCGTTGTTGTAGGGGATGCTGATTTCGCGACAAACAGCTACTTCGGTCTCTCTGGCAACGGTATTTTATTCACCAACATGGTCAACTGGCTGGCCGAAAAGGATGTTCTCATTGCCATCCCCCCCAAGAACACCGAAAACCAACCGCTCACCCTAACACGCAACCAGGGACTTTTATCTTTCTGGATTAACGTCGTAGCTATTCCTTTGATCGTTATCATTATTGGCATTCTCGTATTCATCAGAAGGAGGATTTCGGGATGAGAGGATTTAGACGCCCCCTCATCGGCATCATCATTCTTGCCCTGCTGGGGGGGTATTATTATTTCTATGAAATCAGGTACCGAAGCAAGAAGGCAAAAGAAAAGGAAATCAGCGAAAGGATTTACCCGGTAACCGAATCCGATATCTCAAAAATCGTTTATCAAAAAGGGAAGGAAAAGATTGTCCTCGAAAAAAAAGGGGAAGGCTGGCAAGTTGTCTCTCCTGTCAAGGCGAAAGCCGATAAAAAAACCGTGAATTCCTTTTTAGAGACTTTCCCCGGCCTGAAAAGTTTTCGAAAGATTTCAGATGTCAAATGGGATGACCCCATGTTTGGCCTTTCAAAGGACCCGGTGCAGGTTACCTTTTATGACAGGAAGGGCAAGGGCTATTCCGCCGCGTTCGGCCATAAAAACCCGACGAACAGTTACTTCTACACCCTTAAAGGAAAATCCAAGACGGTTCTCCTTGTGTGGGTCTATCCCGACAAACTCCTTGAGAAAAGCCTTTACGACTTCAGGTTTAAAAAGGTTCTGGCGGTTTCCTCTGACCAGGTTGAGAAAGTCGAATTTGAAAAGGGCAACAACCTGAGAGTGGTTCTCGAGAAAGCGAAAAAACATGACTGGAGCATCCTCGAACCTATCCATGGCAGGGGGGACCGGTACGCCATTGAGGGATTTCTTTCTACAGCGACCGGTGAAAAGGTTATCCGGTTTCTGGATAATCCACCAGAGAAGCCTGAAATGTTTGGATGGGACCACCCCTGCATGAAAATCACATTGCACTGGGCTCCCAAGGCATCGTCGAAAAAAGAGGGTAAGAAAAACCAGGCGCCAGAAGCGAAAGAGAAAACCGCCACCATCCTTGTTGGCAAGAATCGCGATGCCTCTCATGTTTATGTCAAGATTTCTGACAATCCATCCGTGATGATTGTCAAAAACAACTACGTGAAGGAGCTTGACAAAAGACTCTTCGATTTCAGGAATAAAAACGTCTGGAACTTCGAGATTGACAATGTGACGGGTGTAAAATATGAAGACCCCGAAGATCACCTGACCATCGAGGCCAGAAAATTTCCTAAAGAGGATGTTTGGAAACTGATAAAGCCGAAAGAAGCGCTCGCGGACACGAGAGCCGTGGAAAACTGGCTTTGGGATTTGTCTGGTTACCGCGTCAAGCAGTTCCTATCCAAAGCAGAGTTTTCAGTATTGTCAAAAGGGACCCCATCCTACAGCCGTCTGTTTGAAATCTCTGTCAAAGGATCAAAGTCCCCTTTAAAGCTGGAGCTGTTCCACGTGAACGGTAAATGGATAGCTCAATCAGGAGAACCTGACTGGTACTACGTTCTGGACCCAAAGGATGTGCCTAAGACCTTCAAGACAGCCTTCGACTTAAAGTACCGCCGGCTTGTTCAGTTCGAGGATACCGATGTCGCAAGGGTCAAGATAAAGAAGAATGGACATGTCTTCACCTTTAAAAAGAAAAAGAATCTCTGGTATCAGCAGGTGAAAGATAAGGACAAAAAGATCCCCAACATTGACGTATTGAATTTCCTGTGGGAGCTCAGCGACCTCAGGTACAAGGAACTTCTTAAAAAATCACCAGAGAAGGGTATCCTGAGCAAAGCGGTGGAGGTTGTGCTGTTCGACAAGAAAGGTAAATCTTTGGGTCACCTTTTCTTTGCCGCAGCCAAGAACGGCCGGGGGCTCGTTTTCAAGGTCAAGGGGAGAAAAGAGCTCTTCTTTATAGGCGAACAAGGGATTAAAAAATTTGAAGATGCGTACCATAAGCTTGCCCGCCTTGGGAAGAAGGAAAAGGAGTAAGGAAGCAATGGGTTGGATAAGCGAATCTTTCAAAACGGATAAGCGCTTTTTGGAACTTCAATTAAAACGGGGAAAGATAAAACATAAAGATGTCGATGCTATTCTTGCCACCTTGCCAGATGTCTCCTCTAAAGCTCAAGTTATGATTGGTATTGATGCGGCAGGAGACGAAACTGAGTCAAAACTTTCCAAACCCAAAAAAGAAGAGGAATAGGTTCATGCCGTTATTTGAATATGAGTGCCTCACCTGCCACGCGCAATTTACCGAGATTGTCCTTCCATGGGAAAAAAACAAGGTTATTGAATGCCCTCGCTGTCACGCGCAGGATGTCAAAAAGCTCGTCTCACGTTTCTCCTATCATCAGAGTGAGCAGGACCGCCTGGAACAGATAGATACCCGTGCCCCACGGGATGACAGCTATTATCGGGATGACCGCAATATTGGGTTGTGGGCGAAAAAACGTGCCAAGGAATTGGGCGTTGACTTGGGCCCGAAATTTGAGGAAGTCGTTGAAAAGGCACGATCTGGGAAGATCCTCGACGAATATAACAAGTGAGCAGTCAATGATTGATAAAGACTATTACGAAATACTTGGGGTTGGCCGTTCCGCGACCCAGGATGAAATCAAAAAGGCCTATCGAAAGATGGCCTTAAAGTACCACCCCGACCGCAACCCAGACAACAAAGAAGCGGAAGAAAAGTTCAAAGAGGCCTCGGAAGCCTACGAAGTCCTGAGCGACCCTGAAAAACGACAGATCTATGATCAGTTTGGGCATGAAGGCCTCAGGGGTACCGGATTTACAGGCTTCAGGGGATTTGAGGATGTCTTTGCTTCCTTTGGGGACATCTTTGGGGAATTCTTTGGATTTGGAGGGCGGACGCGATCGGGCCCTACCCGGGGGGATGACCTCCGTTATGACCTGGAAATCTCCTTCGAGGAAGCCGCCTTTGGTAAGGAGGTTGAACTCGAAATTCCAAGGACGTCCAGATGTGAGACATGTGGAGGCAGCGGCGCAAAACCCGGAACCCATCCCATTACCTGTCCTGCATGCGGGGGACGTGGGCAGGTTACCCGAAGCCAGGGGTTTTTCAGCATCAGCACTACCTGTCCCACCTGCCAGGGGACGGGGCGAATCATCCCTGAGCCTTGTCCTACATGCCAGGGGACAGGAAGAGTCAAGCGAAAAAGGAAGGTTTCTCTCAAGATACCGCCGGGAGTGGACACGGGATCCCGTCTGAGATTGCGAGGCGAAGGTGAAGCCGGGGAACGGGGTGGTCCTCCTGGAGACCTCTATGTCGTAATTCATGTCGCGGCGCACGATTTTTTTGAGCGTGAGGGTGATGACATCTATTGCAAGGTTCCTATCTCTTTCACGACTGCTGCGTTGGGTGGAAAGGTTGAAGTTCCGACCCTGGACGGCTCTGAGACCATTCAGATAAAAAGAGGGACCCAATCTGGAGAGGTTTTCCGCCTCAGAGGGAAGGGATTCCCCCGCCTTCAGGGTTATGGCCGTGGAGACGAAATCATTCAAGTTGTTGTCAGCGTGCCCAAAAAACTTACAAAGCGGCAGGAAGAGCTTCTCAGGGAATTTTCCGCCCTGGAAGGAGGGCACACCCCCGGAAGCTTCAGGAATGAAAAGGGGTTTTTTAAAAAGATGTGGAATTAGTCAGGTTTCCCAGTCGCGGGCATACCTGAAATCGCGGTCAATGGTACGGTAAGAAACCTTGGCAATCACCGGCAGGCGCCGTTTGTATTGTGAACTGACCACCATGCTGTGAATTCTGTCAACAAAGGTGTCTTTGAACCCAAGTTCAATCAGCTCCTGGCGGTCGTATCGTCGGTCCACCATGTAGTAGAGAATGGTATCTACATCCTCATAGGTAAAGCCCAATTCGTCTTCATCTGTCTGACCCGACCACAGGTCGGCTGAGGGTTTCTTCAGGATAATCTGCTTTGGAACCCCCAGCGCCTCAGCAAGTTGCCGGATCTGCGTTTTGTAAAGATCCCCGATGGGGTTGACGGAAGAGGCCATGTCTCCAAAGATTGTTCCATACCCCAGAAGAAGCTCCGTTTTGTTACTCGTCCCCAATACCAGGGCGTGGTAGAGGCTCGAATGATCGTACAGAATCGTCATCCTTTCCCGTGCCATCTTGTTGCCCCGGCGGAGGCGGGAGGCATCTGGATACCGCTCGAAGTAGGCATCGATCATGGGAGTGATCTCGATAAAGGTCGAATGAATCCCCGTCGCCTTAACCACCTCTTGCGCGTCGGCGATACTCTGGGGACTGCTGCTCTTATAAGGCATCAAAATTGCCCATACATGCTCTGGAGAAAGGGCTTCTGCCGCCAGAAAGGCAGACACGGCGGAATCTATCCCGCCGGAAAGCCCCAAAACCACGTTGGAGAACCCGACACGCTCTACCTCGTTACGAATGAACTCGACCAGAATCCGGCGTGTCAGATCCGTGTTAACCTTCAAAACGTTCACGGTAAATCCTCTCTAATTCCTGTATCGTTAGGTGAAGCTGCTCGTCTCGAATGAGGGGCGTGGTAATTCTTTCCCGTCGTATAGCGCGATCGCTCAGCGTTGTGTGGATAAAGTCCTCCTGGATATACATTGCCTTAATGACCTGTTCCCCCGAGGGTGAGATAATTTCAGAACCTCCCCAGAAATTAATACCATCCTCGAATCCCGTACGATTACAGTACAGTACATAGATGCTGTAGATCTGGGCATAGGTCCGGTTAAGGCGTTCCCATGTAATAGAGCTTCCCAGTCGATCCGATGCCTCGATTCCCCGCCCGGGGCTGCATGAAACCCCGATAAGATAGTGAATGCCGTCCAGGGCCGTAATGGCGACAGCGGTCGGGTGCCACAAGTCCTCACAAATCAGGATAGCCATCCGGCCGAACTTCGTGTCAAAGGCCCGGATCTGGTTCCCGGGAGCGAGATACCGATGCTCGTCAAACAAACCATACGTAGGAAGGTAAACCTTCCTATGGATATGAACGATTTCACCTCCCTCAAGATAAAACGCCGCGTTGTAAAACTTGAAATCAGGTGTTTCTTCCACTGCCCCGATAACTATGGAAACCCGCTTACTGTATTCAATGAGTTTTTGCAGGATGGCGCTTTC
>JALTEW010000366.1 GCA_027073795.1 bacterium
GCTGAAGGGATGTAACCCCCAAACTTCAAATAAAGAATTCCCCGAAAAATGTAAGTCGTAAAGTGTAAGAAGTTTAAAAAATTACACCTTACACCCAACACCCTACACTTAATTTCAGCATACCTTGAATTTGAAACACCTTCCATTACCGTCTAACCCTGACTTTTTGAGAATGCATCAATTTCATTTTCTGGCTATCTCCCGTATCCCTTCCACAATCCTGTCAAATGAAGCCCCTCCAGGGAATACAGCATCGATCCCTAACGACCTTAGTTTTTCTACGTCCCGTTTTGGGATCACCCCACCCACGGCAACCTTGACATCATTCATCCCCTTCTCCTTTACTTTTTGCAAAATGGCCTCACAAATGGGGACATGCGCCCCGGAGAGAATACTCAAACCAATAACATCCACATCCTCTTGCAGGGCAGTCTGGACAATCTGGTCAATGGTCTGATGTAATCCCGTATAAATGACTTCCATACCTGCCTCTTTTAGCGCTTGTGCAACAACCTTGGCTCCCCTGTCATGGCCATCCAGACCAGGTTTCGCCACAAGAATCCGTATCTTTCTTTTCTCACTTTCTCCCATTTTTAGCCCTCAAAACCTATTTTTAGGGTTTCTATCAGGAAGCCCCTTAAGAAATTGCACCCTCAGTCTCCCGAAACGACTGACATAGGCACGCCTCGGGGTTTCCAACTTTTCACTAACATGCTTCCGCAATGCCTCGCGTATCATCCCATGCCCTTCAAGCACAATATCCGCAACCCCCTCTCTCTGGCACAAAGGGTGTACAATAACCAATAAGATCATACTTCAACTCGCTCATCATAGCAACAAGCCTTCGGTATTTCAGGATCCCACTGAATATGAGTTTTTCAGGGTTACAGCCTTCCTGTCAGTTCCCTCGCAATCACCGTTTTTAGGATTTCATGGGTGCCACCACCATAAAGCAGGAAACGGGCGTCTCTGAAATAGCGCTGGGCCGGATATTCCATGGCAAACCCATAGGCGCCATAAATACGTGTCACTTCATCAACCACCTTGCACACCATCTCTGTGGCAAACATCTTGGCACTGGCCGCTTCCTTGGTATGAGGCAAACTGTTGTCCTTTAACCAAGCTGCTTTATAGACCATCAACCTTGCTGCCTCGTAACTCATGTACATATCGGTCAATTTTGAGGCGATCAGTTGAAACTTTGCAATGGGTCGCCCAAAGGCGCTCCTCTCCTTGGTGTACTGCAGGCCGTCCTCAAAGGCTGTTTTGGCAAGCCCTAAAGCCAGCGCACCTGTCATAATCCTGATATCTGCCAGGATATCCCCCAAATAGATAACCCCTTTTCCTTCTTCTCCCAACAGATTTTCTGCTGGAATCCTGCAATCTTCAAAGGTTAACTCCGTGTTTTCAGAGCCCCGGGTTCCAAGTTTATGGATCTTTTTACCAACGTTGTAGCCAGGCGTACTCCTCTCAACGAGAAAAAAACCAAGTCCTTTGAGCCCTTTCGAACGATCTGTAGACGCTACGACCGTGGCAAAATCCGCCACTGTCGCGTTGGTAATCCATGTTTTTTGTCCATTGACCACATAGGAATCCCCTTCTTTTCGGGCCGTGGTATGGATATTCGCCAGGTCGGAACCAGCATTGGGCTCCGTAAAGGCAATGGTTCCCAGCTTTTCACCCCTCAGCGCTGGGAAAAAGCATCGCTCTTTAACCTCATCCGACCCAAAACGAAAGATAAAATCAGTACCCATAAGGGTCTGCATAGCGATATTGGCCCCCACGCTCAAAGAACCCCTGGCAATCTCTTCAATGAACAGGGCGTAGGTCACCATATCGGCTCCCATTCCGCCAACTGATTCTGGGTATCGAATCCCAAGATATCCCAACCGACCCATTTCCCTGATAATATCCGTTGTAATTTCATCCTTCACATCGATTTCTTCCGCCTTTGGCTTAATCATTTTATCCACAAGCTTAGCTACATTATCCTTGAAAAACTGTTGGTCCTCCGTCAAACGAAAATCCATCCACGTCCTCCTCACTGTGTTGTTAATTTTTAAGCATGTTCTATTTACACTATGTCACAGGCTGCCAAATGTCAAGAATTACCAAGCCTTATTTTAAGTTAGCACCAACGCGGAGCAGCGTTCCTCTTTAAAAAAGCGCCCCCATTTTTTCACATTTCCTCATGTTTTTTATTTCACGTCCGATAAGAAAGCAAAAAAGGAGGGTTCATACGTGAGAAACATCCTGTTCATTGGCATCATCTGTATAGCATTTCTCATGTACGGCTGCGCAACCCAGCCGTCAAGTGTCCTTTCCGGCGCGGAAGAAATCTCAGGCATCTACGAAGGACAAAATAACCCAAACACCTATATTACCATTCGGGTCACGGGCAAGGGAGTCGCGCCGGAAGGAATGACCAACCCGGCACAAGCGAAAATTTTGTCTGAACGCGCTGCTGAATCCGACGGGTACCGACTTCTGGCCGAGAAACTCAGAGGGCTCCTTGTCACGACCTTCCAAACCACACGCCACGCACAGGTAACGGAAAGCGTCATTCATACCCAGACGGAGGCCTTCCTGCGCGCAACGCAGATTGTAGATATTCGCCATTATCCAGACGGGTTGGCCGAAGTGGACATGGTGATTCGCATTAACAAAAATTATGAATATTTTTAGGTGGGTCCCAAGAAAGCCCCTAACGCTACTTTCTTTTCTTCTATTGTTAGCCCCCTCATCGGGGCTTTCAACCCCCAACGAATGTTTCTACCTCGTCAGAAAAACATGCGTGGTTCAAAACGCCACGGTCAGTTCAGAACACACCGAAATATTTACGCTGAACGGAACAGTCCCCACAGAACTTACGTTCAAGCCTGTCCATTTACATGGGAGGGCCTATTATACCCTCCCATCAGAGAAAGAAGCTGCAAAACGGGAAGCATTTTTCCAGGCATTGGGGACCTATCTCCCAAAGTTCAAGAACATCACAGTGGTTTCAGTCTTGGACTCAAGTCAGGATGGGACCAAGACAGCCACACGGGTCGTTACAACCACTTTTTTCTCTTCTCCTACCACTCCCGAAACAATTGCTATCAAGGGATACACCCTGCACATCTTTTTCGAAACAACGGTTTCAACCACTGCCACACAGATTCTGCCTTCCAGTGTCGATGAAACGACACCAGGTATTTTGTCTGAAGTTCAAGAAATCGGGCAAGACTTCAAAAACCGATTGAAGACCCTGTTTCCTTTCCTTTAAATGTAAATTAACCCATTCAAGGGCAATATCTCCCCCTACTTTCACCTCCTGTAAATGATTTTTGCGAAAATTTCTTTTTATGGTAACATCTCTAAAATTTATAAAAGGGAAGGGATATGGAATACGCTATTGGGTGTGACATTGGGGGTTCCTTTATCAAGATTGGCACGTTGAACCGCGATGGGGAAATTCCATCATGGCAAACCATCCCCTCACCTGAGTTTTCTTCCGCAGAGGATTTCGCTGCCTGGATTTCCGGCATCCTCCTTGAGATTCCAGAAAAGAAAAAACAAGGAAGGGTTATTGGCGCGGGGATAGGCATTCCTGGCCCTCTCCGCTACCCTCAGGGTATCCTATATGACCCTCCCAATCTGCTTTTCAAGGGCGAAATCCCCATAAAAGAAATGACCCAAAAACGCCTTCCCTTTCCCGTCTTTTTTGACAATGATGCCACAGTACAAACCCTTGGAGAAGCCTGGAAGGGGTTGGGAAAGGGTTTGAAGAATTTTCTCTACATCGCCCTTGGGACAGGTGTAGGGGGTGGGATCGTGATAGACGGGAAAGTTTTTCGGGGTACCGATGGAATGGCAGGAGAGATAGGACATATAACTGTAGATTATAAAGGGAGAACATGCCTGTGCGGGTCAAAAGGATGCCTGGAAACCTATGCCTCCATCAACGGAATTGCAAACAGCCTGATGGAGTTGAATAGCCCCTTGCCCAGCGAAATCTCAGATGCCCTCAAGTCTCATGACTGGAAGAAGCTCCCGGAAATTTTGAAGAAGAGAATTGGAAGGGGAGAGACAAAATGGCAGGATATCTGGGACATCTTTGCCGATGGCTTGGGGGCTGGGTTAGGCTCTCTTATCAATCTCTTCAACCCGCAACGGGTCATCATCTCAGGCGGTTTGTCCTATTACAGCGATTTCTTTCTCAAACGTACCCAAGACATAGCGAGAGAGCGAAGTTTCAAACAGCCGGGAGCAACCTGTGAAATCGTGATATCGAACCTGAAAGAAAAAGCCGGCATTCTTGGGGCTGCATTTCTTGCCTTTTCTGAAACCGGTTCGAAATTTACCTTTGAATCAAAAAAAGTATAAGGGGTTATACCCCCCCTTATACTTCCAACACCCCATGTTTTATAAAACTAAAAACATGGGTATTTTAACCTAACTCTCTTCGCCAGAATTTTCCTCTTTAACCTCGTCCGGGGATGCGCTTTCAGGCTCAACCTGTTCTTCTTTTACCTCTTCCTTTGAAACCTCTGCTTTTTCCTCCTCCACAGGTTGGAACGCGGCCTCTTCCCCCTTCATCTTAGATTTAGAAGACCCTCTTTTAGCTTTTCCTTGTGTTTCCTTAGAGGCTGCCTTCTTTTTGGGTTTCTTCTTTTTAGCCGCTTCTTCCGTGACAAGCTCCAGAAACGCTAGGGGAGCTCCATCTCCCTTTCTATACCCGACGCGCAATATTCTCGTGTAACCACCATCTCTGTCTGTATACCTTGGCGCAATTTCGTCGAAGAGTTTTTTTACAACCGCCTTTTTCATCAGGATTGACGCGGCGCGGCGCCTAGCATGAAGGGTCCCCTGTTTTCCAAGGGTAATCATACGCTCCGCAATTCGCCTAACTTCCTTTGCCTTCATAACAGTCGTTTCGACACGCTCATGTTCAAGCAGAGACGTTACAAGATTTCTCAACATCAAGGAGCGATGGCTGCTGGTTCGATTCAGTTTCCTATATGCCTTTAAATGCCTCATTGTTTATCCCTCTATTCAGACGATTGATTCACTTTTGATGGATCAAAACCTTCTACATCCATCCCAAGGTGGAGTCCCATATCCGAAAGAACTTTTTCTATTTCTTCCAGTGATTTTCTCCCAAAATTTGGAGTCTTGAGAATTTCACTCTCAGGAATCTGTACCAATTCCCCAATCAGACGGATGTTTGCATTCTTGAGACAGTTTGTGGAGCGCACGGATAGTTCCAGCTCATCCACACTACGATAGAGGTTTTCGTTCAGCTCATCCTGCATAGATTTTTCATCATCACTGCCAGCACCTGCCTCTTCTACACCCAAACCCCCGAAAATTGAAATCTGGTCTGTCAAAATACGTGCAGCCTGAGTCAAGGCGTCTTCGGGGTTGACAGCCCCGTTTGTCCAGATTTCCAGGGTTAACTTGTCATAATCTGTCTTTTGACCCACCCTGGCGTTGGTTACCAGATAGTTCACCTTTTTTATGGGTGAAAAGATAGAATCGATTGGCATAACATCCACACCCAGATCCGGGTTCCGGTTCTGATCCTGTGATACATATCCCCGACCCTTTTGGATATAGAGGTCCATCCTTAAGTGCCCCCCTCCTTCCAAGGTTGCTATCTTCATCTCAGGATTTAAAACCGTTATATTGTGGGGAAGCTCGATATCACCCGCCACAACGATGCCAGGCCCTTCTTTGTCCAAGTGCACAACCTTGGTATCTGTGGCGTCCATCTTCACGATAACTTGTTTCAGGTTCAGAATAATTTCAGAAATATCCTCAACCACACCTTTAAGGGAAGAAAACTCATGGGTTACCCCCTCAATTCGGACATTGGTAATCGCCGATCCCATAATAGAAGAAAGCAACACACGCCTTAAGGCATTCCCAATCGTTAATCCATAGCCGCTTTCAAACGGCTCTGCAACAAACCTCCCAAACGTGGACGTCGCTTCTTCTCTATCCTTTTCCACTCCCTTCGGACGTATAAGTTGCATCTTCAATTCTTGCATATCCATGGGTTAATCCCCCAAAATCACGGTATTTTAAAGTTACTACTTGGAATAAAGCTCGACGATGAGCTGCTCACTTACGGAAACGCGGACATCTTCTCGGGTTGGCTCCGCCTTGATAACGCCTTCCATATTATTTGCATCCACCTCTAACCATTGTGGCAATCCCCCACGTTTAGAGGCAAGTTCCATGGCTTCCTGGATACCCACGTTTTTCTTGCTTTTTTCTCTGACCTGAATTTTGTCTCCCACCTTTACTTGAAAATTGGGAATATCAACCTTCCGCCCGTTTACAAGGATATGGCCATGATTAACCAGTTGCCGCGCCTGATTTCTTGAAACGGCAAAACCCATGAGGAAAACCACGTTGTCAAGCCGCTTTTCCAATAAAAACAGGAGATTTTCACCCGTGATTCCTTTTTTCTGGTCAGCTATCTGAAAATATTTCCTGAATTGTTTTTCCAGAATACCATAAATCCGGCGTGTTTTCTGCTTTTCACGAAGCTGAATGGCATAGTCGGAAAACTTCCTCCTCCCTCTGCCATGTTGTCCTGGGGGATAAGGTCTTCTCTCAAAGGCACATTTATCTGTATAACATCTATCCCCTTTAAGGAACAGCTTCGCATTTTCTCTCCTGCAAAGCCTGCATGATGATTCTGTATAACGAGCCAATTTTACCTCCTAAAAAAGCGGCCTCTTAGAATTTTTGTTTCTCACATGACCACCGGTTCATAACCTTTCCCATACCTACCCAACCTTCATCAATGTCAAACCCGCCGACGTTTAGGGGGGCGGCATCCATTGTGGGGAATAGGCGTTACATCTCTTATCATCTGAATCCTGAATCCTACAGCCTGCAAAGCCCTTAAAGCAGCTTCTCTCCCAGAGCCCGGCCCTTTCACCATCACATCCAAGGTTCTTACTCCATGCTCCATGGCCTTCTTCCCACAATCCTCTGCTGCAATCTGTGATGCAAAGGGAGTACTCTTCCGTGACCCCTTGAACCCCTGGCTTCCAGAGCTTGACCAAGCAATCGTGTTTCCCTGGGGATCTGTAATGGTTATAATTGTATTATTGAAAGTTGCCTGTATATGTGCAACCCCGTGAGGAACATTCTTTTTTACCTTCTTTTTCCCTCGAGTACCTTTTGGTTTTGCCACAAAATCCTCCTATAAAAAAACAGGTTTACCGTTTTTTCTTTCCCTTGATTGCCCTTCTCGGGCCCTTCCTCGTTCTTGCATTGGTGTGGGTCCTCTGACCCTGTACAGGCAATCCACGTCGGTGGCGAAGCCCCCGATAGCAACCAATATCCATCAGCATTTTGATATTTGTGGTCACCTCACGCCGGAGATCCCCTTCGACCTTGTAATTCAGCTCAATCTCCTGGTTTATCTTACGAACCTCATCCGCCGACAGTTCGTGCACGCGTTTGTTCCAATCAATATTGGTCGCGTTCAAAATCTTCTGCGCCGAACTTCGGCCGATCCCATAAATATAGGTCAACCCAACCTCTACCCTTTTGTTCTTTGGTAAGTCTACACCAACGATACGTGCCAATGTTTCCTCCTAAAACTCCCTGCAGGTTCCTTCTTATCCCTGCCGTTGCTTATGCTTGGGATTTTCACAAATAACTCTGACAACCCCTTTCCGTTTAATAATCTTACACTTATCACAAATCTTCTTCACAGAAGCCCGTACTTTCATGGTCTTACACTCCTTTATTTTCCACGGTAGGTTATCCTTCCCTTTGTTAAATCATAAGGGGACATTTCTACGGTAACACGGTCCCCCGGTAAAATCTTAATAAAGTGCATCCGCATCTTTCCAGAAATATGGGCAAGAATTCTATGGCCATTGTCAAGCTCAACGCGGAACATGGCGTTTGGCAATGTCTCAACCACCTTTCCCTCTGTTCTAATGACACCTTCCTTAGCCATTATGCAGTTGCCTTAGCAGGATTTTTATCCAACGCCTTAAGAATGGCGCTGAATATCTCTTCCATATTTCCCTCACCCGGAATGGTTCTTAACAAATGCTTCTCTTCATAATAAGCAATCAGGGGTTCTGTCTGATGACGGTAGACATCAAGGCGTGCACGAATGGTTTCTTCCTTATCATCATCCCGCTGAATAAGCTTTCCACCGCACTTATCGCAGATACCCTCCTGTTTGGGAGGATCGAAAAGGATATGATAACCGGCCCCGCAATTCGGGCAGGTTCTACGCCCTGTCAGCCTTCTGATGACTTCTTCATCTCCAACAGAGATATTCACAACATGGTCCATCTGTGTACCCAGCTTTTCGAGCATCTCATCGAGGGCCTCGGCCTGCGCAATCGTTCTTGGGAAACCATCAAGTATATAGCCCTTACCGCAATCGGGTTCCGTCATTCTCTCCCTAATAATTCCTACCACCACTTCGTCAGGCACCAGTCCCCCGCTATCCATATACTTTTTCGCGAGAGCGCCCAATTCCGTCCCTTCCTTGACCGCTTTTCGAAGAATATCCCCCGTCGAAATCTGTGGGATGCCAAAATGCTCAGCCAGCCGTACCGCCTGCGTTCCTTTTCCAGCCCCCGGAGGACCAAGTAATATAAGCTTCATTTTCCTTCCTCCCCCAACTATTTCCGTCTTGAACTCTTCTTTGTTAATAATCCATCGTAGTGGCGCGTCAGGAGATGGGTTTCCATTTGCTGAATGGTATCAATCGCAACCTGAATCACAATCAGAAGAGCCGTGCCTCCAAAGTAAAAAGGCACACCAAATTTCGTGATTAAAAATGTGGGCAAGACACAGATTGCAGAGACATAGACCGCGCCACCCAGCGTAATCCGCGTCAAAACCTTGTCAATATAATCAGCCGTCCACTTTCCCGGGCGAATTCCGGGGATATATCCGCCAAACTTCTTCATGTTATCCGCCACATCCACCGGATTGAAAACGATAGCCGTGTAAAAATAGCAGAAAAAGAAGATCAATACTACATAAAGCACGATGTAGAGCCATCCCGTTGGATTTAGCATAGCCGAGATCTTCTTCATGATGGGATGCTGGATAAAATTGGCAATCGTCGCGGGAAACATAATGATTGAAGAAGCAAAAATGGGAGGAATAACCCCGGAGGTATTGATTTTAAGAGGCAAAAAGGTATTCTGCCCCCCATACATGCGCCGGCCGACCACACGTTTGGCATATTGTACAGGGATTCTTCTCTGCGCCGTCTCCACATAAACAATGACGGCCACCACAATTACCATCAGCACCAGAAGCCCGATCAGGGTAAATATCCCCAGCTCACCAGTTCGCAGCAGACGGACGGTATTGATAATGGCGGATGGCATCCCTGCTACTATCCCTGCCATGATAATCAGGGAAATACCATTTCCAATGCCTTTTTCCGTAATCTGTTCCCCCAACCACATGATGAAGGCTGTACCTGCTGTCAGGGTTAATACCGTCATCAACCGAAACGACCACCCTGGGTGCATGACAATCATCTCGCCCGCCACACCACGCATCCTCTCCAGCCCAACGCTGATCCCAAATCCTTGAATGACGCTTAGGATAATCGTCCCGTACCGGGTATATTGGGTAATCTTTTTCCTTCCAGCTTCACCTTCCTTCGCCAGCCGCTCAAGATAGGGAACGGAAACCTCCAGAAGCTCAAGGATAATGGCCGCACTGATGTAGGGCATGATCCCAAGGGCAAAGATGGAAAGGCGCCTGAAGCCACCTCCTGCAAACATGTCAAAAAGCCCGAACAGCGTTCCCCTCGCCTGCGCAAACAATGCCATCAGTGCCTCGGAATTAATCCCAGGGGTAGGAATGTGAATGCCCACCCGATAAATCGCCAATAAGCCAAGGGTAATCAGAATCCGACGTTTTAACTCAGGGACCTTCCCTACATTTCCAAAGCTGACCGCCATTAAATCTCCCTGACCTTCCCACCGGCCTGCTCAATCTTTTCCAAGGCTGATCGTGTAAATTTGTGGGCGGAAATCGTAAGGGGAACCTTCAACTCTCCATCACCAAGAATCTTCACCCTTTCCTTTTCTCCCCTGATAATTCCCTGCTGTTTCAGCTCCTTAACGCTGATCTCGCTCCCGGAAGGGAAAACATTCAAGCGGTCAAGATGAACAATGGTATATTCTTTTTTGAAGATATTTACGAACCCCCTTTTCGGCAAACGGCGCTGCAAAGGCATCTGCCCCCCCTCAAACCAGGGAGGCACCCTGCCACCCGAACGTGATCTCTGGCCCTTGTTACCCCGGCATGAGGTACAGCCATGTCCCGACCCGGTTCCGCACCCAACCCGTTTTTTCCCTCTGACCGCCCCCTTCGGCGGTTTCAAGTCGCTGAGTTTCATCTTTCCCTCACTCAATGGTTTCAACGTGGAGTAAGTAATTAACCTTATTTATCATTCCTCTGATAACAGGTGTGTCGAATTTTTCAACGGTCTGATTCCGTTTCCTCAAGCCAAGGCTCCGCAAAACCCTTCTATGTCCCTTCTTGTGCCCAATCTCACTTTTAACCTGTGTAATCCTTAGTTTCTTTGCCATTGATTACCCCAAAAAAACACTAAACCGATTTCATGTTAGCTGCTTCTTTTCTGAACCTCTTAATCACATCTGGATGGCTCAACTGTTTCAATCCTTCAAGGGTTGCCTTCACCAGATTATGAGGATTGTTCGAACCAATTGACTTGGTGAGGATATTCTGAATCCCGGCCAGCTCCACAACAGCCCTGACAGCAGCGCCCGCGATGACACCTGTCCCTTCCGAGGCTGGTCGAAGAAGCACCTTTCCAGACCCATATGCACCAAGTACCTCAAACGGGATGGTGTGTCGATCCAAAGCTATCTCCATAAGGTGTTTTCGGGCCTTTTCCACACCCTTCCTTATGGCTTCGGGGACCTCATTCGCTTTACCCAACGCCGCACCAACCCTGCCTTTACCATCACCTACGACAACAAGCGCGCTGAAGCTGAAACGCCGCCCACCTTTCACAACTTTCGCGACTCGGTTGATATAAACAACCTTGTCTATTAATTCTTCTTCATTCATGCCAAATTGGTTGTCCAACAAAACCTCCCCACATTCTGGTTAAAAGATCAGTCCCTTCTCCCTCGCACCATCGGCCAGTGCCTTAACACGCCCATGGTACAGATAGCCATTTCTATCAAAAACGACCTGCTTCACACTCACCGCCTGCGCGCGCTCGGCTACAAGTTCGCCGACCGCCTTGGCAGCCTCTTTGTTCGAAGTCCCTTTCAGCTTGCCTTTAAGCTCTTTATCCACCGTTGAAGCCTGGCAAAGCGTCTTGCTATCCGTGTCGACAATTACCTGGGCATAGATGTGCTTCAGGCTTCTGTAAACTGTTAAACGGGGGCGTTCTTCTGTCCCAAAAATTTTCTTCCTGACACGATATTTCCTCTTCAGTCTTGCTTCCCGTTTTCGTATATTCTTATCCATTTCACACAACTTCCTATCTTATTTATATTTATTTAGTTTTTCCTACCTTCCTTCTAACATGCTCACCCACGTATCTAATTCCCTTGCCCTTGTAAGGCTCCGGCGGACGGAACGACCTGATTTTTGCAGCGGTTGCGCCAACCAGCTGCTTATCAATCCCTCTCACCGTAATCTGCGTTGGCTTCTCAATGGCCACATCAATCCCTTCAGGAAGGGAAAAAATGACCGGATGAGAATACCCAAGGCTTAGGTTAAGGCTCCTGCCCTCCAGGGCGGACCGGTACCCCACACCAATGATCTCAAGACGCTTTTCAAACCCCTTAGTAACGCCATCCACCATATTCTGAATCAGTGAACGGGTGAGTGCCTGGAAGGCATCAGCCTTTTTGGCCAGCTTTCCCATTCCAGCCTTCACGACATAGAGCGCATTATCCTTCATATCAATCGAGACCGCCTCTGGGATAACCTGGGACAATTCCCCCTTGGGGCCTTTGACCCTGACGGTTCTCCCATCAACGGATATCTGTACGCCCTTTTCCAAAATAACTGGTTTTTTCCCTATTCTAGACATAACCTCAGTTCCTTCCTACCAAACCTTACACAGCAATTCGCCACCAAGGTTCCCCTCTTTTGCCTTATGATTGGTCATAATTCCCTTCGAAGTTGAAAGAATCGCAATACCTACATCATTCAAAATCCTTGGAATATCCCTGCTCTTTACATAAACCCGTCTTCCAGGCCGGCTGATTCGCTGAAGATCGTTAAGAGGTTTCATCGGGCCATAAGCCTTCTTAAGATATACCCGAATTGTGGGATGACCTAACTTATCCTTTCCCACCTTGAAATTCTTTATGAAGCCTTCTTCCTTCAATATCTCCACGATCCCCTTTTTTAGATTTGAGTAGGGAATATCCGCCAAATCAAGGTTTGCACGGTTGGCATTCCGTATGCGCGTGAGCATATCTGCGATAGGATCTGTCATGGACATCTACCTTTTCCCTCCTATGCCAAATAAATTTTTTACCAACTTGACTTAATCACGCCAGGGATAAGCCCTTCCAGGGCATACTTCCTCAGGCAGATACGGCACATGTTAAACTTCCTATAATATCCACGGGACCTCCCGCAAATAGGACAACGGTTGTATTCACGCACCTTAAACTTTTTTGGTCTTTTCGTTTTTTCTATCAGTGCCTTTCTTGCCAATGCATCCTCCTATCTTTCTCTGAATGGCATGCCTAAAAGCTTCAACAATTCCTTGGCCTCTTCGTCCGTTTTAGCCGTTGTGGTTACCACGACATTAAATCCCTTGATTTTATCAATGGAATCGTAATCAACCTCAGGGAAAATAATCTGTTCCTTCACACCCATCGCAAAATTTCCACGGCCGTCAAAGGACTTTGGAGATATTCCCCGAAAGTCACGCACCCTCGGCAGCGCCACATTTACAAGACGGTTATAGAATTCATACATTCTCTCTTTTCGGAGTGTAACCCGGCACCCAATGGGCATTCCTTCCCGAAGCTTAAACTGCGCAATGGAGCGTTTGGCACGTGTAATCACAGGCTTCTGACCCGTTATAACAGTCAGTTCCTGGACGGCGTGATCCAGGATCTTGATGTTTTGCACTGCCTCTCCCAGCCCCATATTAACAACAATTTTCTCCATCCTGGGCACTTGCATGAGATTCTTATAATTAAACTTCTTCATCAAGGCCGGCACAACTTCACTTCGATACTTTTCATACAGGTAACTCATCATCTATCATCCTCAATCAATTTGTTCTCCGCAGACCTTGCAGATACGCACTTTTTTCCCGTCCTCGAGAACCCTCGTACCAAAACGCACCCCCCTTGAGCAATGACTGCAATAAAGGGCAACATTCGATACATGCAGAGGTGCCTCCATTTCCACAATGCCCCCCTTCGCGAACTTCCCACCGGGGCGGGCGTGTTTTTTCACAAAATTAACCTTTTCAACGATGATACGATCTTTCTTTAATATCTTCAGGATCTTTCCCGTCTTGCCTTTCTCCTTACCGGCAAGGACTTCAACCATGTCACCCTTTTTCACATGATAATTATTTGCCATTACAACACCTCCGGTGCGAGGGAGATAATCTTCATGAACCTCTTAGCCCTCAATTCACGCGCCACAGGACCAAAGATGCGCGTTCCAAGGGGTTCTTTCTGCTGGTTGATTAAAACGGCGGAGTTGTCGTCAAATTTTATATATGAGCCATCTTCTCTTCGAATCTCCTTGGCGGTTCTGACGATGACCGCTTTGACCACCGATCCCTTTTTTACCTTGGAATTTGGCATAGCTTCCTTCACAGAGGCAACGATGATATCTCCCACACGGGCATACCGCTTCCTGCTTCCACCAAGCACCTTAATACACCCAATCTTTTTTGCTCCCGAATTATCAGCCACGTTCAGTATTGTTTGCATCTGAATCATCGAATCTTCTCCCCATCACCTCAGCCTACACAGCCTTTTCTAAAACCTTACTGACCCGCCAGCGCTTATCCTTACTCATCGGCCTCGACTCAATTATCTGTACCTTATCACCAATTCCACACTGGTTTGTCGCGTCATGGGCTTTGTATTTCGCATTCCGCCTCACATATTTCTTGTATATCGGATGGATAAACAGACGCTTCACCTGTACCACAACGGTTCTATCCATCTTGTCGCTTACCACGGTCCCAATCAAAACCTTCCTATGTCGGACATCACCTTTCGTGTCACCCATAACTCCTCTATCTCCTTATCTCATGCCTGCGATTGTTTTTCATTCAAAACAGTCAGCAAACGAGCTAAATCCCTTTTCGCAATTCCAACTTTGGCGGTATTCTCAAGCTGCCCTGTCGCGAGGCGAAAACGCAGGTTAAACACCTCTTCCCTCAAATCCTTTTCTCTCGCTTTTAATTCATCGAGACTTAATTCCCTGAAATCACTGGCCTTCATGGATTTCCTCCCGACTCACGAAACGAGTTTTGAAGGGAAGTTTATGGGCCGCCAGCAGAAAAGCCTCCCGCGCCTTTTCCTCTGGAATTCCTTCTATCTCATAAAGAATCCTTCCCGGTTTTACAACACAAACCCATCCCTCTGGAGCCCCTTTACCTTTGCCCATACGGGTCTCCGCCGGTTTCTTTGTAATAGGTTTATCCGGGAAAACACGAATCCATATCTTTCCACCACGTTTCACATGGCGTGTAATGGCAACACGGGCCGCTTCTATCTGACGTGCCGTCATCCAGCCCCGCCCCAGCGCCTGAAGGCCAAATTCCCCAAAATTAACCTTGTTACCTCGGGAGGCCATTCCGCGCATTTTACCCTTCTGCTGTTTCCTATGTTTAACTTTGCTCGGCATTAACATATTGATACCCTCTCGTTTTACCCTTTAATTTCAGCGGCCCCTACCCTTTTATCCCACAAACTTTTCAGTCGCGGCCATACTCCTAAGTATAAATATCTCCTTTATAAATCCACACCTTAACACCAATCACACCATAGGTCGTCTTGGCCTCGGCAAACCCGTAGTCGATATCCGCCCGCAACGTTTGAAGCGGAACTCGCCCCTCCCGATACCATTCACGACGGGCCATCTCAGCCCCTCCAAGGCGTCCTGCACAAGCCACTTTAATACCCTTCGCACCAAATTTCATGGCAGCGCTCACACTTCGCTTCATCGCACGGCGAAACGCCACACGTCGCTCAAGCTGAGTCGCCACATTTTCAGCAACGAGCTGCGCATCCATCTCAACCCGTTTGACTTCCTTGATGTTGAGATTTATCTCCTTGCCTGTCATACTCTCAAGGGTCTTCCGCAGACTTTCCACATCCGCGCCTTTTTTACCTATAATGATACCGGGACGTGCTGCGTAGATATCAATCGTTGCCTTTTTACTCCTGTCAACAGCTCTACGAATTTCAACCTTCGAAACGCCAGCATTATACAGCCGCTCCTTCAGGTATTTCCGAAGCTTCAGGTCCTCATAAAGGAGCTCTCCATAATCTTTGTCAGCATACCATTTGGCATCCCACGTCCTGATAACGCCTAACCTAAATCCTAAGGGATGGACCTTCTGTCCCAAGACATCCTCCTTTGCTGTTATTTCTCATCAAGGACGATGGTTACGTGGCTCGTCCTCTTTAATATCTGCGTTGCCCGGCCCATCGCACGGGGCATAAACCGCTTCATGGTTGCACCTTCATCGACAAACGCACGTTTTACGAAAAGGTTATCCACATCCATGCTATAATTGGCATTGGCATTGGCAATAGCCGAATCCAGAACCTTCTTAACGATCTTCGCAGACTTATGAGGGGTAAGCATTAAAATGTTCGATGCCTCTTCCACGTTCTTGCCACGGATCAGTTCAATAGCCTTGCGTGCCTTTCTCGGGGATATCCTCACAAATTTCAATTTCGATCGAACTTCCATTTATCCATTCCTCACCTTATCGTTTCGCCCGTGATTTCTTGTCCCCCGCATGGCTCCTGAAGGTGCGCGTGGGCGAAAAATCTCCTAATTTAAACCCAACCATTTCCTCTGTCACGAAAACAGGAATAAACTTTTTACCATTGTGGACCGCGAATGTCAAACCAACAAACTCCGGAATAATCGTGGATCTACGTGACCATGTCTTAATAATTTTAGATCCTTTTCTCTCCCCTTCCTGCATGACCTGCACCTTCCTCAAGAGATATTCATCCACAAAAGGTCCCTTCTTGATTGAACGACTCACTGACTACCTCCCTCTAACCTGCCGTTATCGCCTTCTTATAATATATTTGTCTGTCGCCTTGTTTTTCCTCGTTCGGTACCCCTTCGTCGGAACTCCCCAAGGTGTCACGGGGTGTCTGCCCCCCGCACTCTTCCCCTCACCGCCACCGAGGGGGTGATCCACAGGGTTCATGGCTACCCCTCTTACATGGGGGCGTCTTCCCAGATAGCGGGATCTTCCCGCTTTTCCAAGGGAAATGTTTTCATGATCCAGATTTCCGATCTGTCCAATCGTCGCATAACAGCGCAAATGAACCATTCTGACCTCACCGGAAGGAAGACGCACCTGGGCATAATTTCCCTCTTTCGCCATCAACTGCGCATATCCACCGGCGCTTCGGACCAACTGGCCACCCTTTCCTATCTTTAATTCAATATTGTGTATCAGGGTTCCAAGGGGGACATTGTAGAGGGGTAAGGCATTGCCGGGCTTGATATCCACTTGCTCACCTGATTCCACCTTATCCCCAACCTTGAGCCCCAAAGGGGCAAGGATATATCGTTTTTCTCCATCAACATAATGAAGCAGAGCGATTCTCGCGGAGCGGTTGGGATCATACTCAATGCTGGCAACCTTGGCAGGAATCCCATGTTTCTCCCTCTTGAAATCTATTTCACGATACCGTCGCTTTGCTCCACCACCCCGGTGACGTACCGTGATGCGTCCATTCGAGTTTCTTCCCCCGGAGCGTTTCAAAGGCTTAACCAGGGAACGTTCCGGCTCCTTCCTGGTAATTTCCTCAAAGGTTGGAACACTTTGAAACCTGCGCCCAGGTGATGTTGGTTTATACTGCTTTATCCCCATGAAACTTCTCCTCCGATTCTCTCTAAATCCCGTTAAACACCCTCAAAGAAATCAACCGTATCGCCTTCCTTCAGTTTGACAACGGCCTTTTTCCAATCCGGACGTTTCCCCGCGTACCTTCCCAACCGTTTCTTCTTGCCTAATACCCGCATGGTCCGAACGGACAAAACCTTAACACCAAAGATTGACTCGATTGCCTTTTTTATCTCGATTTTATTGGCCTCCATGGCAACTTTGAAAATGAGCTGATTGTTTGCCCCTTTTAGCTCGGTACTTTTCTCACTGATAATCGGATGATGTATGATCTGATAATATCGTTCTACACTCATTGGGCGAGTACCCCCTCTAATTTTTCAAAGGCCTGCTGGGTTATGACTAAGGTGTCATACCGCATGATATCATATACATTCAATCCCTCTACCCGCAGAACTTTTACACCCGGGATATTTCTGGAGGAGCGTTCAAGGGCTTCATCCCTTCCCTCAACCACAAACAAGGCCTCCTGAACGGAAAGATCCTTCAATATCTTAACAAATTCCCGGGTCTTGGCCTCCTGAATTTCAAACTTATCCACCAGCAGCAGTTTGCCTTCCTGGGCCTTCAGAATGACAGCGGAACGCAAGGCCCCCTTACGGACCTTTTTAGGAACCTTGTAACTGTAATCACGCGGCATGGGTCCGAACACAACCCCACCCCCTCTCCATATCGGAGAACGGATGGTTCCGACGCGGGCACGACCTGTGCCTTTCTGGCGCCAGGGTTTTTTCCCCCCCCCACGAATAGCAGAACGGTTTTTGGTAGCGGCAGTCCCCGCTCGGCGATTGGCCAACTGCATCTTGACCACCTCGTGAATCAGATGCGGTTTGACTTCACCTAAGAATATTTCCTCTTTAAGCGTCATCTCTGAAATCTTTTGACCCGATTGATCCAGCACTTCCAATGTCGCCATTGTCTTTCCTTATTTCTCATCCTTTTGGGTTGCCTTTGTTTTCTTCACAGCCCGTTTTATCGTTACAATCCCACCATTAGGACCGGGAACGGCCCCTTTCACCATCATGAGATTCCTGTCTTTCTTAATATCAACCACCACAAGATTCTGCACAGTTACCCTCGCATTACCCAACTGGCCAGGCATCTTCATTCCCTTGAACACCTTGGCGGGATAGGCAGAAGACCCGATGGACCCCCCGTGCCTGAAATACTCATGGGTTCCATGGGCCGCAGGGGTTCCGTGGAATCCGTGGCGTTTTATCACACCTGCGAATCCCTTCCCCTTGCTTTTTCCCGTGATATCCACGTATTCTCCAACCTCAAACATATCTACCGCCAAAATCTCCCCTTCTTTGAGGTCTTCATCAGAGCTTATCCTTATCTCCTTCAGCGTCCCAAAACCTTCTTTAATATCCACCTTTGCAAGGTGCCCACGAAGCGGTTTCGTCACGTTCTTTATTCTCTTTTTCCCGAACCCCACCTGGACCGCGTCGTACCCTTCCTTGTCAGAAC
>JALTEW010000367.1 GCA_027073795.1 bacterium
TGGCGTTGATCTTGCAACAAGATTGTACAGTGAAGTTAAAAGTCCAATAGATGGCACCATAAAAAGAGTAAGTTATAACAAAGGCCTTGGTTACTTTGTTGATATATATGCAAGAGATTCATTGCACGAGGTTATGATAAGGCTGGCTCATTTAACATTCGGAAAGAAAGTAGACAGGCATATAAAATGGATAAACGTAAAGCGAGTTATGAAAGTAAAAAAAGGCCAGGTTATTGGTTATGTTGGCTTAACCGGAGCAACAACAGGCCCTCATGTTCACGAAGAACTTTGGGTTAAGTCTAAGGAATGGAAGAGATATGATCCATTAAAAGGTTATGGGCGTCATCATTTGTACGCATTGCATAAACACAAAAACAGAAAAAGAATTTATCAATCAACATTAAACACAGCCAGAGGGATAACCAATAGCATTAGGAAACAAAAAGGCATAAAAAGGTATCGTCTTTAATATGAGCATGAGAGAATTTATATTTTACTCACAAAGAGCGAGAACATCAGGTAATATAAAAAATTTGATGAAAGCTGGCCGTATTGATATAGCTATTCACACATTTATACATTCTATATTTATCTCTAACGACATGAGAAACATGACATTACATCTTATTTTTGATGGTCCTCCTGACCCTCCAAAACATTTAACATTTGTGGTAAATGAAGAAAGCAAACAACAAATGAAACAATTCATAAGCAAAAAAGATATTTCTGGTCTCATCAAGAGGATGTTGTATAAATGCAAAAAAGGAAAAATATTTGAAGCTTTCCCCAACTGCTTTATTGAAAAGAAATCTCTTCAGCAACTAATCAAAAATGTATCATCAAAGAAACAGGTTTATCTTCTTGACAAAAAAGGCATACCAATACAGCAAGCCATACAAAAAATAGACCCAGACAAGGCTGTTTTTCTGTTTGCAGATCATGAAGGTTTTGGCCGCATGTTAAAAACATTAAAAAAACAACTTCCTTCAATAAGCCTTGGCAAAGTGACATACTTTGCAAGCCAGGTTGCTGTCATACTTAACCATTGGCTTGATAATCTATGAAAAGGAAATTTTTTAAACTACACAATCTTAACCAAAGCATGAATAAAAGAGGTCAGTGGTTTATTATTGCAAGCATCATCGTGGCTATGGTCATGGCAGGTCTTTTCAGGCAGTATATTCCTAATATCCCAGAAGAGCCTTATCAGTTTAATCATTTTGCAAAGCCAGGAGGTTTCTTTGACTGGAGCACGCATAAAGCCATAAGCACTGGAATGCATGCATACACCTCTCAAAATGGCATCCCACAGTCAGTCATGCCACCCCAGGGAAATGCAACATACATGAAAGGTGCTACAGATGCAATAGTTCCCTACTTGCTCAACATCAGCGACGCCTGGCTCGACATCCAGCTCTTCAGCTATCCAAGCTTCGAACTTTCGTGGATCTTCGGCACGAAGTACAAGGTCTGGGTCTTCAACTTCGCTGATAATGATTCTGTTGTGTATATAAAAACAGATGCTGGCCCTTATAAAGAGCCAATCACAGGCTCGAAAAAGAATATAACAAGAGCAATAACAATGTGTGATGACACAACAAAAGCATGCTTTAGAAAGGAGATTGTTTATCACAGATATGAATGGTTTGGGAATGTCACGCAGGAGATTGATTTTAAGGAAAAATTACCAAATGTTGATATAAATGATATACAAACACTTGTTCTACAATTTCACGGTTACAATTATACAGCCATTAATTTATCAAGCAAACGTGTTAATGAGTTCTTCATGTATTATATTGCGAGGATTAATGAGAGCGGGAATGTGTATATGTGGCAGGAGAGTAAGTGATAGTGATAAATGATAC
>JALTEW010000368.1 GCA_027073795.1 bacterium
AGCAAAACGAGACCGTAACTGGTTTTCAAGTTCCCTCTTACACTCGTCGAGTGCCGCGTGACGCCTGGGGTTGGCCACGTCGTACATGACCAGAACACCCACCGCCGCCCCCGGATAGGTGCTCTTCCACGCCTCTGATACGGTGAACATCCTTGCCGACTCCTTTGTTCTCTGCCACATGAAGGGCGTACAATGTATTGAAACAGTCCCGATTTGCTCATTAATGTAAGATACACCAAGGCACGAGATATAATCAAGGCCGATTTTCAGACTTGATGCCTTCGCAATAAGTCAGGATGATAAGGCAAAGGGCTGAGAAAACCGTGATGCGTGAGCCGCGATGGCGTGATCTGTGATCAGTAAAAGGCAAACGGCTAACAGCAAAGGGCCAAAGTGAAGGGCAAAAAGGGAAAAACACAGGGCTGAGGCGGTAAGTTCTACGTTCTATGTTCTACGTTACCCCCTTATCTTGAAGGGGGAGTTGATATGATATAAGTTGATCTTATGATTTACGTTACAAACGAGATTAAAATAGACGAGAAGGAGATAAAACTCCAGTTTATAAAGGCATCGGGCCCAGGGGGCCAGAATGTGAATAAAGTAGCCACGGCCGTTCAGCTTCGATTCGATGTTACAAATTCTCCGTCTCTTCCCGGGGATGTTCGTGCCCGCCTCATTCGTCTTGCAGGCAGGAGAATAACGGGAGACAGAATTCTCATTATTGAAGCCAAGCGGTTTCGAAAACAGGAGCAGAACCGCCAAGACGCAATAAATCGTTTCGTTAAGCTCATTAAAAAGGCATCTGAAAAACCTAAACCACGCATCAAAACGAAACAAACCAGGGCCTCAAAAAAACGTCTCCTCGCGGCAAAACGCCATCGAAGCATGCTAAAAAAGTTGAGACACCGGGTTGAGATTTCTGAAGATTAAGAACCGGGGAAAATTTTGTTAGTCCGAAGGTTGAAGCCTGAAGGTCGAAGGAAAACAGGACACGGATAAAATCGGATTATTAATGAAAAGTTTTAAGTTTTAGGTGGTTATGTTGTTAAGCGAAATTTCACAAGTGACTCGTGATGCGTGAAACGTAAAGAGTAAGGAGTGAAAAATATTAGCCACAGATTCTTGCCCCGTGAAATACCGCGCAGCGGTCAGCCGTAGGCATATTTCACTGGGGTCCTTAACCCTCAGCCCTGTTATTTTGGGACACAGATTGACGCAGATGACCACGGATTGAAAACCCAATTGTCAAACCAGGCCTAATTTCCTACCTATTTTCATTTTTTTGGTAATTTTTTTGTATTCTTCTACGGTCCTCGTTAGTCTTGTCGCCTTTGAAGTATATTTCGATCAATTCAATTTTATCCTCGAGAATGAAATAAGCATAAATCACGCGTATGCCGGAAAATACCCCTTTTCCCTTTAAAGATCTGCAGGCAAACTTCCTTGCCTTGAAGATCCGAGGTGTTTCAATTCCGAACCCCGAGATAGGAACAATCCCTTTATTGTCAACATTCAGTTTGTGGTAGAGATAAAGCTGCTTTTCAATAAAGATTTCCAAATCCTCTTCCAAAGTTCGGAACTTTTTGGACAATCTTTTCAGGTCGTTTTTGAATTCAGGAAGGCAAGCAACCTTTTTAAATATCCTCACAATACGTCCTTACAGAGTAGGGAGGTGTTCTATAAAAAACTGACTCGTATTCAATAACTTCCTGATCTTCCGTGGTTAACCAAGGGACATCGCCGTGAGAATACTCACTGATTTGAGACGCATTCATATCCGAAAGCCTGTTTAACACATCGTCAATTACCTCGATTTCATTAGCCATTATTAGCTTGCTCAAATCAGCCCGCCGTAAGGG
>JALTEW010000369.1 GCA_027073795.1 bacterium
GTAAGATGTGTTTTCTTTGAAAGAAACACATAATTATGATATCATATTGACGGCCCTATCGGATAGTGGTTAGTCCGCCTGGTTCTCAGCCAGGAAACCGGGGTTCGATTCCCCGTAGGGCTGCCAGCGAGAACGTGTATTTAAAGGGTTTTAAGCGGTTTTTATATACCGCAGCCAAAGAAATTTTACTCCCTCGTTTCAAAGAAAAACTCCCTCACTCATGAGGGAATAAATGATGGAGTAAAAAAATAACCCTCCCAATTAAGGGAGGGATTATAGGGACATTTATTAGGACATTTTTATGGACATTTAACGGACATTTTAGGCGGCTTTCTTTTCGTGTTGGAAATATCCGGTGGCATTGAAAATGTTGACTATACCATCGATAATCCATGAAATCCATCCTGTGTAAGGCGAAAGATCAATTCCAAAAGCTTCTTTCATGGTTTTTACCAATGCATCGATAACTGCTTTCTTTTTGTCAGGCCCTGCTACACCGGTTTCCTCGACTGAAAGAACAAGTGCTTTTATAACTCCAATTATCACCGGCAAATTTGTAACCACCTTAAAAAAATCACTTGCAAGTTTCCATAAATCCATTTTGTTGCCTCCTCTCGAAAATGGCTCCGTAGAACCGCCATATTAAAAAGATTTTTGTTTCTCACGATAAATTACACATAAAGACATCAAAACGTCTAAAATCGCCGTTTTTTCGCCTCAAAATTGATATTCGTATTTCAGGGTTATATTTTGCCCGTTTTTCACCAATTGAAAGCCTGTAATGTTATAAAATGCGCCGAAAAGCATAAGAAGATCCCCGGGAGAAAAAACC
The DNA here is from genome assembly GCA_027073795.1 of bacterium. Taxonomy (GTDB): domain Bacteria; phylum Desulfobacterota; class S145-22; order S145-22; family S145-22; genus S145-22. Next base: position 833 of record JALTEW010000369.1, read on the forward strand.
GCATATCCAAAATTTAGCCAGTCGCATAAAATTTTGAATTTTGAATTCTCATCTCCTAATTTGTGAATGTGAAATGGATCTCTTTCTTGAATTTTTTTCTCGGTTAATCCATCTGCAAACACCGGCATCTGAAATCCGTTCGATATTAAAGCCGTCAAATTCATAGCCGCTCCCACATAAGCCATTTGTGCCCCGTCCCCCATCGGATTCATCCAAATTGAGTACGCAACCATTAAACCTAAAAGAATGTTTATCATTTGAACCGCTCCTCTAAATACTCTTCCTCTTCTTCATCTATGGGGGCATGCATATCTTCATAAGCGTTCACAATCTGATCGAAAACTCTTTCAAGAGCACCGTTTAATGCTTCGTCTTCGAATTCAAATTCGTTTGAGGAAAGCACATAATAAAGAGCCTCGATTTGAGGCTCATCTAAACTTAAAAAGGCTTTCATTGCGACACCTCGCTGATTGTTATTTTCTTTTCATTGCCAGATAAATAAACTAAATAATTTATCCTTGCACTTGGGGGGTAAAGGCTTTGAACCGCATATAAAGCTTCTTCTTGATAAGCTCCCAAAACAACGCTTCGTATTTCGCTTATCTTTACGCTTCCCGTTCTACGATCGAATACATATCGTGCTTTTGGGATGCTCATAGGAGAATGAACATGGCCTATCACAAATAGATCTATTCCTTCCCATGTATCCGCCCAATGAGTGATTTTGTTCGCCTTGGCCCCGTAGGTTCGACCCCCACCGTATCCGTGGGAGATTGCCACTGAATATTCGTATTTTCCAACACGTGGGTTAGATGGATCCCTTTGACCTATTCTCAAATCCAAGACTGCTTGACCACGTGCGTATGGTATACCCAAATCGTCTGTGAATTCTTCAACGATATCGAATCCCGTGGCCTTGGAAATTCTTCTGTCATGATTTCCTTCAACGACACATAGGATTTTGTCTTTTATAGGAGTGAAGATTTCTTTTAAACTGCGCATTGCACTGTTTAATGTTTGCTCTTTTTCTTCCATTGTTCGTACTTGATTAAAAAATCCCACATCGAAGAGATCACCGATCAAGAGGGTGTAAAAGCCGTTTTTCTGAATGTACTCAACATCTTTTAACAAACGCTCTACGTTGCAGTCCGCATCAAAATGGATATCTCCCAAAGGCAAAATAAAAAGCCCTTCATTGAAGGACTTCTTGAATACTTCTATGCTTTCCATGTCACATACCAAAGAATTTTGTTACCAAATCGCCGCCGAATACGATAAGAGTTATGATAATGCCGAATCTCCACATGAAAGCACTTTTCTCCCGTTGTTCTTCTTTGATGTGATTCTTAAATTCAGTCTCTAAATGAATAAGCCTTTCGTTTTGTGTGCCGTTGGTCATTTTTGTTTTGTCACTACTGTTTTTTAGTTCCTCAATTGCAGAAATGATCTGTTGATGCTCCGCTTTGTTTTGATTCTCCATTGCCTCTTGCGAAGTTTCTATTCTCGCCAACCTATCTATGATCTCTTTTTCAAATTGATCTGTCATCTCTCTACCTCCGCTACAATACTTTTTCAAACCTTTCTGAGATATCATCCGGAGTTACGAATTCTGCGTGTGGTTCTATTTTGACACCTACCTTTTCATATACCCTCGCCACGAGTTCTGAGCAAATAACCGCATTGGGGTTATCGTAGTTCAAATAGTTTTCGATTAATCTTTCAAGAGGCTCTATCCCAAATGAAAGCATTTCTGGGAGCCCGTTGAGAATAAGACTCATGAAATCATACGGCATGTTGAAGTATTCTAAAATCACGCCACGCATTTTTGCCTTTTGCTCATCCGTGAGCTTCATTCTGAAAACGTCGAATTTATCAAACGCTTCTAAGGGATATGAAACAAGATGCACTCCGTTGAACCACGCTGCTATTGAGTATCCGTTTCCCACATAGAGTTCGGCATGAATGTATCTGTGGTGTTCTATTTGGCTTAAAAAGTCTGCTATGTCTTTGCCAAAAAGTTTTTCAACGAACGTGTAAGCTCCCGGCGCGTCCTCTTTTGGTAAAAGTAAAACATCCCCTGTTTGAAATTTCATTTCAATTTCCCCTTTATGTAATATCCTTTGCGCTTAGCACTGTAATAGTGATCAATAATTTCGTAATTGGGATATTTTGTATGAAATGCTTTTAAAGCAGTCTCCCACGTGCCTTGAATAAAAACGACCACAACTCCTGTGGTCGCCTGATACTGTTCGATAACTTGTGGGCTTTGAAGATTCTGCTGATACATCCATCCCAGAACAATTGCTAAGATCAATGCCGTGGTCAGAATCCAAAATCTTATCATGTTATCACTTTCCCGTTTAGCGAGGGATATTGATCCAATATATCATCAAGTTCTTGGAGCGGAGCGTATTTGTTTGTCCACACGCTTGAGAGATATGCTTCTATCGCTGAGGTAGGAAGAATGGGAAAATTATCATACACTTGGCGATCCACTTTCGCTTTGTATTTGGTTTTCTCTTCTCCACTAATGTAAGTAACTGTGATTGGTTTAACCGAATAAATGAAATCAGCCGTGATTCTACACGTTATTGGCGAAGTTTGCTTCACCTCTACAATCTTGACTTTGCCCGGAGTTTCATCAAAGATTTGTTCTCGCATTTTGCGCCTCCTTATGCGTAGATATATTCGATATACGAATAAACGTCGCTTTCAATCCATCCAGCACCGCCTGTATCAACAACGGTTAGACGAATGTAATCAGTATCAGAAACGCTAACATTGTTAAATGTGTAATATCCATATGACGGTGTGCTTATTCCAGATGAAATAGTGTCTTTTAGCGTTCCACCGCTATCGTACCTTTCAATCTTTACGCTGCCATCTGAACCGTTGGAAAATGTAAATACCCTTAACGTCAGAGTTCCAGCAGTTGCACCGTTAGGAAGGAAAATATATATATCGTCCAAGACTGTGCCATTTGCAACGCTTGAGGTTGTTCTATCAGATCTGAAACCATACATCTGTCTGATTCCTTGCGGAGACATATACACTCTTCCTGTGGAAGGATCTACAATCTCCAAGGAACCATTTGAAATGTATATTCCATTCGAGAAATCGCTTGTTTCACCGCTTACGTCTCCAATTACTATCTTGGATGAGGAAGAAGGATTAACTACAATTTTCTTGGAAGTTATGTCAACCGTCGCTGCTAAATGTTCGCCTACAATGGTATTCGCAGCTATTTTATCTGCAACGATCGCATTGTCTGAAATCCATCCTGTATCAGTCTTCAAAGGATTAAACGTTCCAATAGTGACATAATCACTTTCATTTCCCAACAAGTTAACGGATTTTACTTTCAGAGTTACAGACAAGGAATGGTCAGCGCCTTGAAGGTACGATTCCACTTTTTTGATGAATGCATTCGTGGTAACGGTAACTGTATTGCTTACTGTGTAAGGATTTTGACCGTTTGCGTCTGTATCCGTGATTTCGTAATAAACAACGAAATGAGAAAAACACGGTTTGTCTATCATATCCCAGCCAGCAACTACCGTTCCGATTCCCGCTGTTCCCCATACATTTGTTGGAGCGCTTGGAGTTTCACCTGGATCACAAACTTGAGATGCGTTCGCATTCGGTTGAACCGGATTTGTGGCGGTATCAGAAGCCCAATAAGCCCATCCAGAGAGATCCCCATTGAAATTCTTCGCTGCCACTCTATATGCGTAAAATTTCGAAGTGTCTAAGCCTGAATCCGTGTAATTCGTGGCATTTATAGTTGTTAAATCATCCCAAGTTAATGTAGATTGATCAACAGAACCACCAGAAGTTGTAATAGCCCTTTGTATCACATATTCTTTCACATTTGCACTTGTAGAAGCTTGCCAATTGATCCAAATTAATTTGTATCCAGCGGAGTAACTTAAGCCTGTTGGAGCATCTGGAGCGCTCGGATCTGTTATCGCTGAGCCCGCACTGCTTAAAGTTGCGCTTAAAACGTTACTCCATGGGCCGACATGACCTAAAGCATCATAAGCACGCACTCTGAAATTCCATGTGTTTGCAGTTAGAGTTAGTGTTGTCCCAAGGGCAGGCGTTTTTAAAGTGTTAGGTGAGGGAAAGCTTGAGCCAGAATCATCGTATTGTAGTTCATATCCGGCTAAATCATCATCTGAAACCGCTGTCCATGAAAGTGTGATTGTAAGATTGTCTACGTTCACTTGTGAAAGCGTTGGGGCTGTTGACGGCGCACTTGAATCTGTTGGCAAAGTTATTGGCCCATATGTAACCCAGGAGGAAGAATATCCTTCAGAATCGTTTGCCCTTGCCCTCAAATATATATTCTTGCCTTGTTTAAGCCCTGGAATTCTAAACGTGTAATCATCCGCCGCCGTCGTTCCGGCGTTAAACCATGTTGTATTGTCATAAGAATAGCCATATTCATAGCCTATTACATCCGTTGAAACTGAAGGATTTATAACTATATCCGCATATGCCGTTTTGTAACCCGTTTCGCCTTCCATAATTCCAGTGCCAACACTTGAAAAAGACGGCGAAGCAGGAGGCACTCCGTCCGTGAAATGAGGCGGGTTAGATGGGGTCTCTGGAGTGTCTGGAAAATCAGTATCAAATGTAAAAGCTGGCGGTTCTTCAACCGCATGCACTTGGCCGGAGAGGGAATTATTGGAAATCCCTATTTGAATATCCGTTATCAGTCCGGAATATGATGTGTCAGCTGAAACGATTATCTTGTCTCCTATGTGCAGATTTAGCACACTTGGAAAATTAGCGAGTGGCACATCGAATTCAAATGAAGGCTGTGCTTGATACATGTATTTTGCCAGGTTGCCAGCCCAGAAGTTGGAATGTACTACATCGTCATCTATGCTCTTTTGAGTGTTATCGGTTCCAACCTTGTATGTCTGCTCTATTTTGTCTTCTATTATTGGATATCCCTTTAAAACGAATTTTTCCACGTTATGTGCGATGGAATCGGAGTTGTTTATTTTTATCTTGAATCTATCGAAATTGGTGTTAATTCCGTTGCTGAAATTGGAATTATATGTGGTTTCATCAAGGCTTAAATGGGAATCCGCTTTCCATTGGTCTGCACTTGTGGCCGTTGCGTAATCATCCAGATGCACGACGGGGTTATCGAACTTCGCCCAGAAAGTCAAACTACCCGCGGGTATAGCTCCATCAGGATCGGAATATTGATATACTGCTTGAATTGGAGCACCGTTTACAGGTGGAGATCCGAATGTAAAATCGGTTGTAGTTTTGGTTACATCCACGATTTCCGCACCACTGATTAAAACGGTGTAATTCGTATCCGTAGCTGTATGAGAAAGCGTGAACTTCGTTGTTGAGCCATCACCAGTGAACGAATCCGTTTGGTCAATAGTTCCGGCTCCAGAAGTCGAATAGGTATATATCAGCCTTTTGTCTTTGGTTTCATGTTTGTTGGATGTTTTCACGGTATAAGCGGATACAATGCTCTTTTCTTTGTAGTTCAAATCTTTTATGTCATCTACAGATATGCTTACAGAATTAGGAGAAAAATTGCTAAACATTCCAGCCCTGAATA